>JAMASZ010000024.1 GCA_023301585.1 Alphaproteobacteria bacterium
CATTAAAAATGTTTTAGAAAGCATCGTTAAAGAAACCAGCAGAATGATTAGTTATAATACTGAGCTAGAAACACGCTTGAGCCAGTCATCTGTTGCAATGAGTGATATCAAACGTGATATGGAACTCATTAGGCGCGAAGCAATTACTGATGGGTTAACAGGCTTAGCGAACAGAAAATCTTTCGACGAGCAAATGAAGCGAATTACAGAAAAATCTCACAAAACTGGTGATATTTACTCCCTTATTATGATTGATATTGATCATTTCAAAGCTTTCAATGACACGTACGGTCACCAAGTAGGTGATCAAGTTTTAAGGTTAGTTGCCTTAACTTTGGTTAGCGGCGTAAAAGGACAAGACATGGCTGCACGTTATGGTGGTGAAGAGTTTGCAATCATTTTACCTGATACTAATTTAAACGCCGCTCTGTCTCTCGCAAACAACCTACGTAAAGCTGTTGAGAAAAAGGAAGTTATTAACCGCTCTACTGGCGAAAACCTAGGGCAGATTACTGTTTCACTAGGTGTTGCACAGCAATATGGCGGTGAAGAAGGTGCTGAAAGCGTCATTGGTCGGGCTGATAAAGCATTATATGCTTCAAAAAACAAAGGGCGTAACCAAGTTTCTGCCGCTCCTAGCCCGCACGAAGAAAACCAATAATTTCTTAATATATTTAAAATGAAATATTGCGCCAACCCCGTTGGCACTTTATCACTATTACTATGAGTGATAGCGATATATTTAGTGTTGATGAGATAGAAGAACCAACCAGCCCTTCTTCAAGCATTATGTTTGAAAGTTTAAACCCCGCACAAAGTGAAGCCGTTCAAGAAACTGAAGGTCCTATCCTTGTTTTAGCTGGTGCCGGTACAGGAAAAACGCGCGTTCTAACGACACGCTTAGCGCATTTATTACAAAGCAATAAAGCCTTCCCTGGTGAAATTTTAGCCGTCACTTTTACGAACAAGGCCGCTCAGGAAATGAGAGAGCGTGTTAGCGGACTACTCAATGGTGTTCCAGTCGATGGTTGGTGGTTAGGTACATTCCACTCCCTTGCTGCGCGTATGCTACGCATACATGCCAACCGTGTTGGTTTAGATTCCAATTACACTATCCTCGACTCTGATGATCAAATTAGGTTGGTGAAGCAATTATTAGATGCTCAAGATATTGACCTCAAGAAAAACCCACCCAAAGATTTAGCACATAAAATAAGCGCGTGGAAAGATAAGGGGAAAATTCCAAGCGATTTAAAACCAGAAGATGGAAATGATTACGCCGATGGTCGCGGTGTTGAAATTTACCGTATTTATCAAGAGCGTTTAAAAACTCTCAACGCTTGTGATTTTGGTGACCTTCTCCTTCATATGATTACAATTTTTAAAGACCCTAAAAATTCAGATATTCTTGATGATTATCACAGACGCTTTAAATATCTTTTGGTTGATGAATATCAAGACACAAACGTTGCGCAATATTTATGGCTACGATTGCTTGCAAAAAAATCTAACAACATCTGTTGTGTCGGTGATGATGACCAATCTATTTATGGGTGGCGTGGTGCAGAGGTTGATAATATTTTACGCTTCGAGCAAGATTTTCCGAACGCAAAAATGGTGCGTTTAGAAGAAAATTATCGTTCCACCGGTCATATACTTGCCGCCGCAAATGGTGTTATCTCCAATAACTCAAACCGATTGGGAAAAGAGCTTTTCACTAGTGCTGGTCAGGGCGATAAAGTCATGGTGCGCGGGTTATGGGACGGCGGCGCCGAAGCGCGATGGGTTTGCGAAGAAGTCGAAAGCTTACAAACCAAGGGTTGGGATTTAAATCAAATGGCTGTACTAGTACGCACGGCCTTTCAAATGCGGGAGTTTGAAGAAAGGTTTATACAACTTGGTTTATCTTACAAGGTCATTGGTGGTCCTCGTTTCTATGAACGCAGAGAAATTCGTGACGCCTTAGCTTATTTGCGTGTTGTCATGCAAAGTCATGATGACCTTGCGTTAGAGCGTATTATAAATACCCCTAAACGCGGGCTAGGTGATGCAACAATACAAACTTTGTACACGCATGCACGCGCTAAAAACATTAGTCTTTATCAATCCATTTTAGACTTAACTCAGACCCAAGAACTACGCCCTAAAGTTAAATCAACTTTGATGAAATTAATCGATGATTTTGAAAGATGGAAATCACTGGTGAGTTCAATGCACCATAGCGAATTAGCGACCACAATATTAGATGAATCAGGTTACTCCGCAATGTGGAAGGCTGATAAAGCGCCCGACGCACCTGGACGTTTAGAAAACTTAAAAGAACTTGTATCTTCCATGGAAGAATTTGAAAGCCTGCAACAATTTTTGGAACACATTGCACTTGTGTTAGACAATCAAAATAACAATGAAGGAAGCTTCATAACATTAATGACCTTACACGGTGCCAAGGGGTTAGAATTTGATGCAGTGTTTTTACCAGGTTGGGAAGATGGGCTTTTCCCTTCGCAACGCTCTATGGATGAAAGTGGTTTAAAAGGATTAGAAGAAGAGCGTCGCCTCGCCTATGTCGCAATAACGCGCGCACGAACAAAATCCTATATCTCTTATGTTGCTAATCGTCGTATGTATGGCAGTTGGGTCAATGCCATACCATCGCGTTTTATTGAAGAACTTCCTAAAGACAACATCGACGTCGAAACCGAAAACGGTTTATACGCCCCTGGTCGTTCAGAACATTGGGATTCCTCTGCGCCACAATACAGCACAAATGTCAGAACCGCCAGTCAGCCAAATGAATATTCTCAAAGTGTTTCACTAGATGGTGAATTAGAACGTGGAGAACGTGTTCTGCACGCTAAATTCGGCGAAGGCACAATTATTCACATTGATGGTCAGAAACTTGATATCAAATTTGATAAATCTGGCTTAAAACGTGTGATAGATAGCTTTGTTGAAAAGATATAACTATCGTTTTATTAATCAGGGCTAAAACGCTATAGTTTGACAAGAATACCCCTTAAAACTGACATAATTGACGGTTATTTATGACCCTAGATTGCAATAATTGATTGTTTAAAAATGACCTTAAATAAAAAAACTTTTAGCTTATTAACTTTGGTTGCGTGTGTAGGAATATTACTAGGTAATACATCTCATACATCTGCTCAGGGTTTCTCAATTGTCAGTGTTGTGAACCAAGACGCTATTTCGGCGTTGGACTTGCTTGATAGAACAAAATTATTAATGGTTTCTTCAGGTCTGCCAGATACCAAGGAGAACCGCGAAAAGCTAAAACCACAGGCGTTAAACAGCCTGATTGAAGAGCAAATAAAGCTTCAAGAAGCCAAAAAGCAAAATTTAGAAGTTAGCGATGAAGACGTTGATGCTGGCTTTAAAGCCTTAGCAGACCAAAACAAACTGGAAGTAGATCAATTCGCAGCAATGATGGGACAACAGGGTATCCCAAAATCAACGTTAATGGCACAAATTAGAGCACAAGTTGCATGGTCAAAAGTCATCCAAACAGTGCTTCGTCCGCAGGTTGATGTAAGTGAAAACGACATTAATGCGCGCCTTGAACGCTTGCGCGAAAATGTTGGACGTACACAGTATTTGGTAGGAAAAATCTATATCCCTTTCGCTAATAAAAAAGAAGAAGCACAATTTAAACAACTCTCTGACCAAATTATTGCGGAAGTAAAAGCAAAACGTACACCGTTTCAAATCATCGCTAAGCAATTCTCAAAATCCCCAGAAGCTCAACAAGGCGGCATGATGGGTTGGTTATATGCAGAAGATTTGCCACAAAACATCAACCCAACTGTTACAAAGCTTAATAAAGGCGATATTAGTAAAGTGATTAAAGATGAGAACAGCTACACGCTTGTTCTTCTACAAGATAAACGCGTCGTTTCTGACGAAAGTCTTCCAAGCCAAGACGAAATTTTAAATCAAATTGGTCTTGGGCGTCTTGATTCGTTACAGCAAAAATATTTAGCGGACTTAAAATCGTCTGCTTTTATTGACAACCGAATTTAATCCTTCGAATATGGTAGACACAAGCACTCCTACCGATATCTCATCTTTAGCGCCGCTTCGTGACATTATACGTACACATGAGTTGCGTGCAGAGAAAAAACTTGGACAAAACTTCTTACTCGATTTAAACCTCACAGATAAAATAGCTAGGGCAGCAGGCGATTTAACAGATTGCACAGCCATAGAGATTGGTCCTGGCCCAGGTGGATTAACCCGTTCACTGGTTACTAGCAACGCGAAACACGTTATTGCCATTGAGTTCGACCCTCGGGCAATTAAAGCATTACAAAGCCTTAAAGAAGTCGCAGGAGAGCGTTTAACCCTCATTGAAGGCGATGCGCTAAATATAGATTTGACCAGCCTTTGTGAAGGTCCTAGAGCAATTGTCGCCAATCTGCCTTACAATATAGCCACCCCTCTTTTAGTAGGCTGGCTGAAGCAATTACATGAAGATCCAAATACCTATCGTTCGATGACTTTAATGTTTCAAAAAGAAGTAGTACAGCGCATCACGGCAGATGAGAACACGAAAGCATATGGTCGTTTGGGGATTTTATCACAATGGCTGTGCCGTACGTCTTTATCGTTCGATGTGCCTGCCTCTGCCTTTACACCGCCACCAAAGGTCACGTCCAGTATAGGACACTTTAAACCATATACTCTTGAACAAGCAGACAAGCCCAATTTTAAAACAATGGAAAAGTTAACCGCGCAAGCCTTTGGGCAGCGACGCAAAATGATTCGCTCATCTATGAAAGATTACATACAATATTTTGAAGAATTAGGCTTAAACCCAGAAAGTCGTGCAGAAACGCTCTCCGTTAAAGATTTTATTAATTTAGCTAAATTGATTAATAAGGCTTAAAGCCCTTCTTGTAAGCCACGCACAAAGTCTGACATGCCTGTACGTCTACGACGTTTTAAACGCTCAGCATCCAAAATCATCTGCGCTTGCTCAATAGCTGTTTCAATATCGTGATTAATTAAAACATAATCATATTCTGAGTAATGCGTGATTTCATCTTTAGACTTGCTCATGCGCTCTTGAATCTGTGCTTCTGTTTCTAAAGTATCCTTCGAACGGTTTCTTAGGCGTTGCTCTAATTCTCTGGCAGAAGGTGGCAAGATAAACACAGTCACCAAGTCTTCACGAACCATTTCACCAAGTTGTTGTGTTCCTTGCCAATCAATATCAAAGATAACATCGCGCCCTTCTGATAATGCCTGCTCCACGGCGTTACGAGGTGTGCCGTAGTAATTACCGAATACTTTTGCGTGTTCCAGCATTTCACCGTTATCGACCATGTCGTTAAATTCGGCAGTATCAACAAAGTAATAGTCTTGCGCCTGAACCTCACCAGCACGTCTTTGGCGGGTTGTCGCAGAAATTGACATATCTAAATCTGTATTTTGTTTCAACAAAGCACGCGTAATCGTTGTCTTTCCTGCTCCTGATGGGGAGGATAATACATACATTAAACCACGTCTTTTTAAACCAGTGACATCCATTATTTACTTCCTTTTTAGTGATTCTAACGATTACGTGCGATGACGTAAACTGTAATTGTGCTTTATCGACACAGTGATAGTATCAGAATCATGAGAAATCCAAAATCAATTTTAATTACGGGCGCTTCTAGCGGTATAGGCGAGGCTTTAGCGCTTCTATATGCAGATAAAGGGATTTTCTTAGCGCTAAATGGACGAAATTCAGAACGACTCGAGGCTGTTGCCCTAAAATGTCAGGGACAAGGTGCTACAGTCGAAAGTAAAGTTGTTGATGTTTCCCACCAAGCAGACATGAATGACTGGATTAAGGACGTTAATGCAATGAATCCAATTGACTTAGTCATTGCAAATGCAGGTATTTCGGGAGGCATCGGGAATCACCCCCACGGAGAGCCTGTTGAAAATGCACGTAAAATTTTTGATGTAAATGTTAACGGCGTCTTCAACACCATAGAGCCTATAATTGAGATAATGGCAAAGCGTACGTTACGTTCAACACAGGGCATTCGTGGTCAAATCGCGCTTGTAAGCTCACTTGCTGGCTATCGCGGTTGGTCTACAGCCCCAGCCTATACGGCATCTAAAGGCGCTGTACGTTTTTATGGGGAAGCTCAAAGAAGTCCACTCGCACAACAAAAAATAGAGCTTAACGTTATATGTCCAGGTTTTGTTACGTCTAGAATTACAGCTAAAAACAACTTTTCTATGCCTATGAAAATAAGCGCTGAAAAAGCTGCAAACATTATTAAGTCTGGTTTAGAGAAGAATAAAGGGCGTATTGCATTTCCAGCCCCTGTTCATTTTGTGACATGGTTAATCAGTATCCTGCCTGATAGTTTTGCTCAATGGCTCATCAATAAAGCGCCAAAAAAACAATCGCTATAAACAACTATTCGAAAAAATTAACCTTCGTTAAAATTTCTTCGGAAGACAAATCATTTAAGTCATCAACTTGCATAGTTTTAACATTTGCGCCCAATGGAGCATGACGAATCGGGTTGCTATGTGATGAAAACAACACCAGCGTAGAACAACCGGTAGGTCCTATCATATGCATTGGTCCTGTATCATTACCAATCGCAAATTTAGCGCCTTTTGCAAGACCCACAATATCAAATAATGACGTTTTTCCTGTTAAATCTAAACAGTCAGGGCATAAATTAACTATTTCCTTTGTGACATCACGCTCTGCCTCTGTGCCTATTAAAACTGGCTGTATCTTTTGTTGTACAAACGCGTTTGCTAACGTTGCATAGTTTGTAGCAGACCATCTTTTTTGGGGGTGTTGAGGGGCGCTACCTGACACAATTAATATATAAGGCTTTTGCAAACCCAATTTTGATAAATCAACATCGATCCAATCCATCGGGTCAATACTAACTGGTTCAACGCCAGCTAAACCCAGTGTTTGAACATGCCCATCAAAGGCTTTCCCTGCCGTACGTTCTGGCGATGTATTACGATGTGACGCCCCTTTTCCGGCGCCCACCCATTCAGGGCGTGGGCTAAATAACTTCATATATAAAGACGTACGGTCATTATTTTGCAGGTCATAAACCCGTTTGTAAGCGCCTGCATTAAAGGTTCTCTTTAACTTTAATAATTTAGAAATTTGAAACCATTTAGGGCGCTCATCGATAACAATGCTATCAAAATAGCCTGATTTTTCTGCTAATCCGACAAAAGGCTTGGTCGTTAAAAGTGTTATATGAGCTTGGTTATGGTGTTTTTTAATTGCCTGCATCGGTCCCAATGCTTGAATAAAGTCACCAAAGGCGCCTAATTTAATAACGAGAATATTTTCTTCTCTATCAGCCATACTTAGCCTGCAACAATTCCGCGTACACGTTTAAGGTTTCATCAGCCATTTTCTCTAGAGAAAAATTATGCGCAATATGTGTCATTGCTTGATGAGCAAGAATTTCTTTTTTATCCTGCGTTAAGTCCAACGCCTGCTTAAGCGCCTCCGCCATAGCTGAAGAATCACCTGGTGGTACAAGCCAACCTGTTTCATCCTTGATAATAGTTTCCTGCGCGCCACCGTGATCCGTGGCAATTATAGGGCACCCCATTGCTTGTGCCTCAATAGGAATGCGCCCAAACCCTTCTGGTTCAATAGAGGCGGACACCACGACAGTCGAAATCATGTACGCGGCTGGCATATCATCACAATGGTCAATAATTCTGATTTGACCACCCAGACCTTTGGCTTCTATAGCTGCTTCAAGTTCCTCGCGATACTCTGTACGTCCTTGATCAGACCCAATAAGTACGCAAAAAACTTGCTTACGCTCAAGCTCTTCATGCGTACCGCTCCATTCTTTGCTCGCATTCGATTTTATTTTGCAGCCGTCAATAGCAAACATGTTTCTGCCTATTAATCCTTCTTCATCACAAATCATCAGCACTTGTGTAAATAAAGGCGCTATTTGGTCTTTCATTTTTGCAACGAATGAAGCGATTGAAGTCCAATGTGGCTGCACATCTCCCGACAAACTCATAAAGGTAATATTCGTTTCACAGGCATTGGCAATACGGCGGCTAGTAATAAACCCTCTGGAATAACCAAATAGAATTATC
>JAMASZ010000025.1 GCA_023301585.1 Alphaproteobacteria bacterium
GCGATGCAGTGTTGCTGTTGTAAGAGTCTTGCTTCAAAATCATTTGAAGGTTTTCAGTGAAGTTGGTCGCGTCTTCATGCGACATAGATTTTTTATACTGATCAATTTGATCTGTTTCAATAAACGTCACGTCTAAATTTTTACTAGATTTTTTGGCTTCTTGGAAAGCTTTGATAGCAACATTTTCAAATTGTTTTTCGTCAAGAAGTTTCGCGTCCTGATAATCACTTGTTGCTAAAAATTCTAAATAAGACTGTGTTGCGTTTAATGTTAAAAATACGTTTGGGTTGTCTGGTAGGGACATTCCCATCATCATCGCTTTTGTTTTTTTATTTTCCTTGGGGTCTTTAATCTCAATCATGATTGGGCCACTACGACCTGCGCGTTGCGCGCCTTTAATTAAAGCGCCAATCATTTCTGTGTTTTTCTTCGCGAATAACTTTTCCCAGGGTTGGTTTTGAATGTCTGCGCTTGTTTTACCTGTCAGGGATTCTACTTGCCCAGCCGAAAAGCAGACAGTGTCATTTTCTGCAATTTCTAAAAGAAAATCAGAAGATGCAAATGCGAAAGCGAGGAATCGCTGTCTATTGTCACTTTTATGTACGTCTTGAGGCATTAGGTTTAAGAATTCTTCTGTTTTTCATGAAGTACAAGGATAAACGATGCGTTCCTAAAAATCTCTTAATTTTTTAATCTTATTAAGAAGTTCTAGTCAGCGGCGATGGGAATTAGGTTGTTTTTAGAATATTCGGCACAAAATGCTATTAATTCCGTTATGTGCCCCTTCAATGTGTCGTAACGCTTATTCTTCTCATAAGTCTCTTCGTTGAGGTATAAAGAGCGGCAGATTTCAATCTGTATAGAGTGACGCCCTGTTGATGGTGCTGAATAACGCTCAACTAGTTCAACCCCTTTATAAGGATCGTTAATCGCAACTTTATAGCCTTGGCCTGTCAAAAAATTCCTAAGCGCATGCGTAAAGCCAATATCACAGCTTGTGCCATCACGGTCACCTAAGACAAAGTCAGGCGCGCTAAATGGGTTAACATGCCCCAATGCTCCTTGTTTGGTCCCAGAAGAGGGCATGGAGTGACAATTAATGTGCCACACTTGTCCATAATGATAATGGGCATTCTCAATCAGCTTCTCTAACTCTGTATGATAAGGAACATAATATTTATCTATACGGTCTTTAACTTCCTTCGGGGTAAGTGGCGCGTCATACAAAGCCTCGCCAGGTTGCACAAGGCGACGAATTAAGCCAATACCAGCATAAGAGCGGTTAGAAGGATTCGGCTGTAAATTACCCTCAATATCCCACGGCTTACTCAAAAGCTCTTCATCGATGTCATCAATAGCTCTATTCACATCCAAATAGCTTCTAGGGAAGTTAGCGCAAAGCAATGGTGCGCCGTGTTTAGGGGCTTCGGAGAATAAATCATCCACATACTTATCCTCAGCCTTTTCTAAAGAGGCGAAGTCGCAAGCATAATTAAAATCTTCTGGATAGTCTGTTCCGCTATGGGGGGAATCGAACACTAACGGAATGAATTCTTCTGGCTGATGTAAACTATATGTTTTCTTCATTGCGTATTGGGCGTGCTTCTTTTATAAATTTTACTTACATAACAACTTAAGTCCTGAAAAGGTTAAAGAAAAGGTCAAAAATGTTTGATATTCGTTTTATTCGTGAAAATGCAGAAACTTTCGATGCGGCAATGAAGCGCCGTAAGTTCGATGAGCCACAAAGCCCTGCAATTCTTTCGTTGGATAAAGACCTTCGTTCCGTTCAAACAGAACTTCAAACGCTTCAACAAGAGCGTAATGAGAAGTCTAAGGAAATCGGCAAAATCAAATCTCAAGGTGGTGACGCTCAAGAGGTGATGGATCGCGTAAGCGCGATTAAAGATCAAATGGGCGCGTTGGAAGATAAAGAGCGTGATTTAGCGGAAGAGCTGAAAACATTATTATCTAGTCTTCCCAATATTATGAAGGACGATGTTCCTGATGGCGCCGACGAAGATGAAAACATTGAAATCCGTAAGTGGTTCCCAGAAGGTGGTGAGCCTCGTGTAGGTAAAAACGCCGCCAAGGAACATTACGAAATCGGCGAAGCACTAGGCATGATGGATTTTGAAACAGCTGCAAAGATTTCAGGCTCTCGCTTTGTATTGCTGAGTAGTCAATTAGCCCGTTTAGACCGTGCTTTAGGGCAGTTCATGTTGGATACACAAACCGACAAAAATGGCTATATGGAGTGTTCTCCGCCACTATTGGTTAATAGTAAAACAGCCTATGGTACAAACCAGCTTCCAAAATTTGAAGAAGACTTGTTTAGAACAACACGTGGTGATTGGTTAATCCCAACGGCAGAAGTCCCTTTAACAAATATTGTAGCTGAAGAGATTGTTGACGCAGGTAGCTTGCCTCGTCGTTACACCGCCTACACACCATGTTTCCGAAGCGAGGCGGGGAGCGCAGGGCGTGATACACGCGGTATGCTTCGTCAGCACCAATTCTACAAGGTTGAGATGGTTTCAATCACAAAGCCCGAGGAAAGCGATGCTGAGCATGAGCGTATGCTGAAATGTGCAGAAGGTATCTTGGAAGCTTTAGAAATTCCATACCGCACAGTAGTCCTATGCACTGGTGACACGGGTTTTGGGGCGCGTAAGACGTTTGATATCGAGGCATGGTTACCAGGTCAAGATACTTACCGTGAAATCTCTAGTTGTTCCACTTGCGGTGATTTCCAAGCTCGTCGTATGAATGCACGCTTTAAGGTAAAAGGTGAAAAGCAAACACAATTCGTTCACACATTGAACGGTTCTGGTCTTGCTGTTGGGCGTTGTCTTATTGCGGTAATGGAAAACTACTACGACGCAACGGACGGCGGTGTTTTTGTGCCAGAAGTTCTAAAACCTTATATGGGTGGATTAGAGAAAATCGTTAAAGCGTAATTCTCAACACGGATTCTTGCGCTTAAAGGAGTTACACGATAGAATTAAGGTTCTGAAGTCATAATTCTATGGCTGTTCAATAGGGTCTATAATTCCATGAGTGTCACCGAGCCACGAAAAATTCGATTAATTATGCAACTGCGTCAGGCAGGGCTTGATGATATCAATATCTTAAACGCTATTGAACGCGTTCCACGTGAACATTTTATCCCAGAGGCAATGTCGGATAAGGCATACGAGGATATTGCTGTACCAATCGGGCTAGGGCAAACGATTAGCCAGCCTATGGTGGTTGCAACCATGATAGAAGCGCTGGAAATAACTGACCTTCATAAGGTTTTAGAAATTGGTACTGGTACAGGATATCAAGCTTGCGTGTTGTCTAAGTTGGCGCGCCGTGTTTATACAATTGAACGTCATAAGCCCCTGTGGGAAATTGCCGAACAAAACTTCAAAGATTTAACTATCCGCAATGTAACAACGCTTTGTGCCGATGGTATGAAGGGCTGGCCTAAAATTCATGGTGTGTCACAAGCGCCATTTGACCGTATCATTGTCGCTGCTGCTGCTCGTGAAAAGCCTCCTGAACAACTGTTAGATCAATTATCGATTGGTGGTATTATGGTCATTCCTGTTGGTGGCCCGGGTGAGCAGGTGTTAAGGCGTTATAAACGCGAAGCCGAAGATACCTATTCAATCCAAGATATGATGCCTGTGCGTTTTGTACCTTTATTGCCAGACGTGGCACGCGATATACCCACAAAAGAAACGGTAAATGCATGATGAAATTGCCACATACCATTGCTGGCACATCATTACTATTGGTCGTTTGTTTAAGTGCCTGCACCATGAAGCAAAAACCTGCGCCCTATAAGGCGTATGGTGTTTCAAAAGGCGCTGGAAGCGCTGGAATGCATACAGTTTTGAAGGGCGATACCGTCTACACTGTGGCGAAAGATTACAAGCTACCTATGCGTGAAATTATAACAGTTAATAAACTATCTCCACCTTATCACCTAAGTGCTGGATACCGTTTGAAGTTACCACCTCCGAATGAACATCAAGTAAAAGATGGTGATAGCCTTTATGGGTTGGCGCGCACCTACGATGTCAGTGTTAATCGCTTAGTAAATATGAATGATATTTCAGCACCTTATGACTTGTCTGTAGGTGATGTTCTTAGGTTGCCAACGCCAACACGTATCGCTAGCGGTGAGGGTAGTTATCAAGTTGCTTCAACTGCTCGCGTTGAAGGTGTCGAGCGCGTACCGTTAAATAATAATTCTAATGTAAAAACAGCAGTGATAAAGCCTGATGTTAAACCAAAAATTAAACCTAAAAAACCTATTCCATCAAAAATAACATCAAAAACTCCAAAGCTATCAAAACGTGGTGGACGATTTATGCGCCCAGTGGAGGGAAGAATTGTTTCAACCTTCGGACCGAAAAAAGACGGTCTGCATAATGATGGTATTAATATTAGCGCAGTGCGTGGCTCACCCGTGCGTGCCGCGGAAAATGGCGTTGTGGTTTATAGTGGTAATGATTTAGAAGGCTACGGAAATTTAGTTCTGGTCCGCCACGCCGATAAAATGGTCACAGCCTACGCACACTTACAAAAATCATTGGTTAAGCGTGGCGCTACAGTGAAACGCGGACAATCAATCGCAACTGTCGGCTCAACAGGGCAGGTGGACACACCTCAGCTACACTTTGAACTCCGCAAAGGCGCTAAAGTGCTAAACCCTGAAAAATATATTTAATATTAAGGTGCAGGAACTGGTGCAGGTGCTGCACACTGACCTAGGTTGCCATCCCAATAATCTGGACCAGCTTTGAATGCTTGTGATAGTCCATACTGGTTTAGGCTAGGAGCGCTACCATCAATAATTGGGAGTCTGATAGTTTGACCTTCTCTAACCCAGCTGACATCGCTTTCATTCATGCAATTTGCCTGAGCAATGTGATCAAGCGCTTTTAAAATATCGTCTTGTTCCTTATAGCCATAATGTTCCGTTATAACTCTTCCTAGACCAACAGAATCTTCGCTTGTAAGCGTGTACTCTTC
>JAMASZ010000026.1 GCA_023301585.1 Alphaproteobacteria bacterium
GGCACAGAAGGCAATAGATATTAATCCAGATTTTGTAGAGGCATACATAAACAAAGGTAATGCTTTAAATGGTTTAGACCGTCTTGATGAGATGATTGAAACTTTATCAAAGGCCGCTGAAATTAATCCTGATATGCCAAATGTTTTTATTAATTTAAGTAATGCAAGCCGTGAGAATGGTGAGAGTAAAAAGGCTGAGGAATATGCACACAAGGCGATTGAGCTTGCTCCTAACATGCCAGAAGGTCATAATAATTTGGGTAACGCTTTAAGTGATTTAGGTAATCATTACGAGGCTGAAAAATGTTACAAGCGCGCCACTAATTTACGCCCTGAATATTACGAAGCACATAATAATCACGCAATTGTTTGTATGAGTTTGCTTGATTATGATCAGGCTCAAATTTCCGCACGTTACGCTATTGCTTTTAATAAAGAATATGCGAAAGCTTATTCTAATCTAAGTGTTGCTTTGCGTGAGATGGGAAATTTGGATGAGGCTAAATACGCGGCTCAAGAGGCTATACGCCTAGAGCCTGAAAGTGCTTCATTTCATATTGATTTAGTTGATATTTTGTTCTTAGAGGATCGTTTTGAAGATGCGGAAGTCGTATTGCAAAGGGCTATGGCGCTTAAAGATGATTCCCCGCAAATGTATCTTAAACTTGCCAATGTTTTCGATAGAACAAATAAAATTGAAGAATCTATAGAAGCGATTGAAAAAGCGGTAGAGCTTAATCCTGAAATGCCAGAGGCGTATCACAGAATGGCGCTAGTTTATTTCCATGCTAATAGGCTTGAGGACGCAATGATTGCTCTGGAAAAAGCGTTTGATATTAATGAAAACTATCTATGGGCAATGGCAACTAAGGCAGAAATTTTACAATCTTTAGATAAAATGGATGAAGCGTTGAGTACCGTTCAGCATGCAATAAGTGTGCATGGAGAAGTTCCTTTTCTGTATTATACATTATCTAAATTAAAGAAATTTGAAAAAG
This sequence comes from Alphaproteobacteria bacterium, assembly GCA_023301585.1. GTDB lineage: Bacteria > Pseudomonadota > Alphaproteobacteria > Micavibrionales > Micavibrionaceae. The sequence continues at coordinate 999 of JAMASZ010000026.1, forward strand.
ACGACCCTGATCTTAAAATTATGAAAGATCTAGCGGAAGATGAAGAAAGAATTGGTCTAGAACAAGTCGCTGCTCTTAACTTTGGGTTATTTTCAGCCTATCAAAATGTTAAAGATTATAATGCCGCTTTTGCCGCACTGAAAAGAGGTAATGACGCAAAACGTTCTCTTATTCCTCATTCAACAACGACGCAGACGGAAACTTTTAACGCGGTTAAAAAAAGGTTCACGCCTGATTTTGTAAGTAATCTATCGGGCAATGGTTGTGATTCTGATTTACCAGTCTTTATTTTGGGCATGCCACGTTCAGGTAGCACCTTAACGGAGCAAATCTTAGCTTCCCATCCGGATGTCTTTGGTGCAGGTGAGTTGCATGAACTGGCGATGGTAGAACAAGAGCACGGTGGTTTGAACGCTAAAAATTGTAAACAATATGGTCAAGACTATTGTGATTTAATTCGTAAACATGACCCTGATGCGAAAAGAATTACGGATAAAATGCCTGGTAACTTCATGCGTATTGGTCATATTTTAATGACGATGCCAAATGCTAAAATCATTCATACAAAGCGTGACCCTGTAGATACATGCCTATCTTGTTATAAGCAGTTATTTGCACGTGGTCAGTATTGGAGTTATGACCTTGAAGATTTAGCAGAGTATTATAAACAATACCTCTCAATGATGGAGCATTGGCATAACCTATTCCCTGGTCAAATCTATGATATTGATTATGAGAAAACTGTTTCTGACACTGAAAACGAAGCCCGCGCACTGATTGATTTTGTAGGTCTTGATTGGAATGAAGCTTGTCTGACACCACATAAAACAAAACGCCCAATTTTAACAGCAAGTAAAGCTCAAGTTGTGAAACCAATATACCAAACGTCTGTGAAGGCGTGGGAAAGGTATGAAGAGCAACTTCAACCACTTATCCAAGCTTTAAAATCATAAACTTTTTCTTGAAGGAATAACGAATGCCAAATAAAAACCAGCCTGTGCAATCCACTAATCATATTATGGTTATGGAGCCAAAAGGATTTTATTCTAACCCTGAAACAATGGCGACGAATAGCTATCAACACACAAACCCAGATGATGTTTCTGATGTTCAAAGTAAAGCGGTAGCCGAGTTACGAGCGTTTCGAGATTTGCTTGTTGAAAATGGTGTTGTTGTGACAACGACTTTGGGTCAGGTTGGCTGCCCTGACGATATCTTTTGTAACAACTGGATATCAACCCATGAAAATAACCGTATGGTGCTCTACCCTATGCTTGCGGATAATCGCCGTACAGAACGTCGCCCTGATTTAATTAAAATTTTGAGACATATGTATACGGATATTCAAGACTTCACCGCGCATGAACAAAATAATAAATTCTTAGAAGCTACTGGCGCACTTTGTATGGATAGAATTAACCGCATTGCTTATCATGCGCGCTCTCAACGGAGCCACGATGATTTGGCGCAGATGTGGTGTAAAATGAATGATTATAAATTAATTTCATTTGATACAGAACATCAAGGAAAGCCTGTTTACCACACCGATGTTGTGATGTGGATTGGCACAAATGTGGCTGGCATATCCTCAGAGTGTTTGAAAAACGACGATGCCTTAAAACATTTAAAACATAATCGCGAAGTTATTGAATTTACCAATGAACAAATGCGTAATTTCTGTGGTAATTCATTGGAAGTTATAGGCGAGGGTGGTGAGCGCATGTTAGTGATGTCAGCCGCTGGTTATAATAGCCTGCGTGACGATCAAAAAGAGGTGTTAGCACATCATTACAAAACTATTCTGAACCCAGAAATCCCGACCATTGAATATTACGGCGGCGGTTCTGCTCGTTGTATGCTTTTAGAGCTTTTTTAAATGCTACGAAGAGCGTCTGTAAAAGATTTAGACAGCATTCAAAGGTTGAATAAGCAATTGGGCTATGAAACAGAGCCTGAGTATTTAATTCAAAAAATTAATGATTCCAATATAATTTTATATTTATACGAAGAGAGCTATAAGGTTATTGGTTTTGTTGCAGGGACTGTATTTGATTATTTTTATTACCCAAAGCGCATAGCGCGATTAGACGGCCTTGTGGTAGATAAAGAGTTTCGACGAAAAAGTGTTGGAAAAATTTTACTTTCTTGTTTTGAAGAAGAGGCAAAAAAGCGTGAGTGCACGATGGTTGAACTTTCGAGTGGTTTACCTCGTGAAAAAGAGGGGACGTATGATTTCTATATTAGAGAAAATTATTTAAATCAAACTGACTACGGCGTTACGTACTTCCGCAAAGATATATAACGTATCTTAAATAAAGCGAACCCGGGGCAGTTAGGGGACTGCCGCCGGGTTCTGAATTTGCCTGTCTAGGTTGGGTTCATGGTTAGGGAGGGACGACAGGCAAAAAGGGGTTCCTCGAATTTCAATAAATTTATTTTTTCTCGACGCTCTTTCTTTGTTTCTTATTGGCGTACATATCTTTGTCAGCGGCATCAAAAATATTTTCAATTTTGCTGCCTTTTTTATATTCTTTAAGTCCTAGTGATGCATGCACAGGAATTTCAGTTCCTTCCCAAATAAAGGATAGGTTGTTCAATGATTGAATAATTTTTTGTGAACGCTCTAACGCGTCTTTTCTGTTTGTATTGACGAATAATAAAACAAACTCATCTCCACCCAAGCGACCTGCAATATCCATTGTACGTACATCGCTCTCTAAAGTTGCTGCAACTAATTTTAAGGCTGCGTCACCCGCTTGGTGGCTATAGGTATCGTTAATCATTTTAAAATTGTCTAAATCAATCATGATTAATAAACCACCTTGGCTTTTGTCACGATTTACGCGGTCTAATTCACGCTCAAAGTTACGCATGAAACCGCGTCTGTTTGAAATTTGTGTTAATTCATCTGTATCTGATAGGCGCTCAAGTTCTAAAATACGTTCTTCTTGTGCAGCAATACGTTGTTCTGATTGTTCTATGATGTGGCGTGACTGTTTTAAAAGGTTGAGTGTTGTACTCATTGTGCGCCACCAGCTATCTTTTTCTACTTCATGGCGTTGAAGATATGAAAACACTTCACCTGCATCGTTTAACCACTGTCCTTTGATTGCTGGTGTGTTATGTCCAGCAGTATTAGAATGCATCTTTTTATTTTGTGAAATATTTAACATTGTAACCCTTCCTAGTAATACTTTTTCTTCAACCCGTTTTCTTAACCTATGAAAGACGTTGCGAAAGCCGTGCCAGTTGTAAGTATTGTTTATTTTCAATTGGTTGCAGTTGTTTTGAGGCGCGTTTGAAAATACATTATTTTCCGTATAGGCAATAATGTCGCGTTGTTATGAGGTAAAATTTACCCTGTTTCTAACCGATGGCTATATAGAAAGAGGATTTCCTTTCAAGCATTCTAAAATTCGCGTATAGTTTTCTAGATTGAAAACCCTATTAATTTTAAGTTTCACTTCCATGAAAATTTTACCTTCTTTTATATTATCTCTTATTCTCTTTATAAGTACCTCTTCTATGGGGCTTGCAGCTTCTAAGCTTGATTTAAAAGAAATTGAGAAATCCCCACTTGTTCCTCATAAAGCGCTTTATGAAATAGATTTAGTCGCTACAAAAAGCGGTTCTCAAATCGCAAATATTGATGGCAAGATGTATTATGAATGGAAGCCAAGCTGTGATGCGTGGATAACCGACCACCGTTTTAGTCTCTTATATGAGTATGCCGATAGTCCTGCGATGCAAATTGCATCTGATTTTTCAACCTTTGAAACTTTTGATGGAAAACAATTTAATTTTTCTGCGCGCCGTAGTCGCGATCATAATCTATATCAAGAGCTTAGAGGTATAGCAGAGTTAGGTGAAAAGGGTGGCAATGTTGATTATACACTTCCAGAGAATTTAAAATTTGATTTATCTAACGGCGCTATGTTCCCAATGAGTCACACTCTTGAGATGGTTAAGAACTTTAACAGTGATAAAAAGTTTTTCTCTGCTGTCGTATTTGACGGTAGCGACGATGAAGGTCCTGTCGAAATTAATAGCTTTATTGGTAAGTCCGTTAATGCGCTGTCACGCGTTAAGGGTAATGAGAAAATTAATATGGCACTGCTAAATACGCCAGCAAAAAATATTAGAATGGCTGTTTTCCCTACGTTGTCTGATAGTGAAGTAGCAGATTATGAAATGGATATGGTTTTCCATCAAAATGGTATTATTTCGGATATGTTAATTGAGTACGGAGATTTTTCAGTTAGCCAAAAATTAGTGGCTTTAGAGAAATTAGAGGCAAATGACTGTAAAAGTGACAGTTCGCTCATTAAAAGAGAAAAAAATTAAAAAATTAATGTTTTAGCAATACTCTTACTGTTAAACTCAGTCGGTTGTAACGTCCTACAAGAATTTAAATGAAAATATGACAAAAAAAGTTTTAATAGTTGAAGATAACGAATTGAACATGAAGTTATTCAATGACCTGCTCGAAGCGCATCAAATTGATACCATTCAAGTACAGGATGGTAATAAAGTTTTGGATATCGCAAGAGAGCAAAAGCCAGATTTAATTTTAATGGATATTCAATTGCCAGAAGTTTCAGGATTAGATGTTACAAAATGGTTGAAAGAAGATGATGAGTTAAAAGGAATACCTGTTATTGCGGTGACTGCGTTTGCAATGAAAGGTGATGAAGAAAAAATTAGAGAAGGTGGGTGTGAGGATTACATCTCAAAACCAATTTCTGTTGTGAAGTTTTTAGAAGTTGTTCAGAAATATTTAGCATAAAAGTAAGGAAAATTCTTTATGTCTGCAAGAGTACTAGTCGTTGATGATATATTACCAAACGTGAAATTGCTGGAAGCAAAATTAGCGAGTGAGTATTATGATGTTTTAACCGCAACAAGCGGAAAGGAAGCACTTGAGAAAGTGCAGAATGAAAGTCCTGATATTATTCTACTTGATGTGATGATGCCAGAAATGGACGGATTTGAAGTTTGTAAAATCATCAAATCTGATCCAGACCATGCACATATTCCTGTTGTGATGGTAACCGCACTTACAGATGCGGCGGACCGTGTCCGTGGTTTAGAGGCTGGTGCAGATGACTTTTTAAGCAAGCCTTTAAATGATACCGCCCTAATGGCGCGTGTGCGCTCTCTCGTCCGTTTAAAGATGACCGTTGATGAATGGCGCATCAGGGAAAATACAGCTGCTCAGCTAGGCGTAGTTGATAAAAGCACTGGCATGATGCACGAACCTGTTGAAGGAGCTAATGTCTTAGTTGTTGATGATCAGCCATATGACAGTGAAAAATTCACAGAAGCTTTAGCGCAAGATAATGATAACGTCACGATTGTTGAAACGGGGCGCCAGGCATTAGAGCAAGTTTTGCAACATGATTTTGATCTCATGGTTATTAGTTTGAATCTTGAAAGTGAAGATGGTTTACGTCTTTGTTCGCAATTAAGATCTAGTGAGCGCGCACGCGTAGTTCCTATTCTTATGATTGCAGCAGAAGAGGATATGTCACGCATTGCTCATGGTTTAGAAATGGGCGCGCATGATTATATTTTACGCCCCGTTGATAAGAATGAGTTATTGGCGCGTGTGCGTACGCAAATCCGCCGTAAAAGATTCCAAGAGCGTCTGCGTGATACATATGAGATGAGCTTGTCTATGGCGCTTACTGACTCTCTAACGGGGTTATATAACCGCCGTTATTTTGATGTGCATATTCAGAAAATATTACAAAAAAATGAAACAAGCCGTAAATCACTTGGTGTCCTTATGATGGATATTGATAAGTTTAAGGTCGTAAATGACACCTATGGTCACGGTGTAGGTGATGAAATTTTAGAAACATTCGCGGAACGACTTCAAGATAAGTTACGTGGCTTCGATATGGTTGCGCGCATGGGTGGTGAAGAATTTGTGGCTATCCTGCCTGATGTGTCAGAAGAGATGACCCACATCGTCGCAGAACGCCTTAGACGTGCCATTGAAGAGGAACCGTTTAAATGCGCAGCACCTGAAGGACAGATTAGTATTACAACCTCTATTGGCGGTACGTTAATTCGTAGTGGTATTAAAGTTGATCCTGATGTTGTGATGAAAGAAGC
>JAMASZ010000027.1 GCA_023301585.1 Alphaproteobacteria bacterium
GACATGATTTACACCCTTTTATTTTTAATTTAAAAAGGGTTATACGGAATATGGAAAAGAATGACAAGCTTTTAATTGATAAACTGAGATAGGTGTTTGCCCCAATCCTCAATTAAGGATGTATCGGGATGTTCGCTAACATTATAAGCCATCCAGCCTGTTGAGCTTTCTTTACTACGATAGATTGATGCAAAGATGAAAGCGTTTGATGCATCTGCATGTTCAAAGCTGTTTATATTGGCCTCGAGTAAGTTTTTGTCATCAAAGCCATCTGCCAAGCGTATGTAGGGACCTTCAATTTCGGTGAATACGTGATTACTACGAATTTCCGCCATAAAGACGATGCCGTGAATATTTGCTGGTAGTTCTGCCAGTTCAGCAGAGATGAATTCATCATCGCCGTCGCCTGTACCAGTCATATCATCACCACTGTGATAAATTTTTTCAGAGGAGTCCATCGCTTCTTGAGCTTCTGCTCCAACAAAATCAATGCATTCACCAGATTTGTCGTAAATATAACAACTAACATCTAAGTCATGTTGTGTGTCTTTATTTATAATTTGCTTCAAAATCGTGACTTTATCTTCGCGAGCATCCCAGCTTAATCCAGAGATAATACGTTGACGCGCTTTTAACGTGTGAAGTAGGGGGCTTTTTTGACCTGGTGCAATGCTCATTTTAAAATCCAATATATTTTATGATTAATCTAAGTAGTTATCATCTTTAAGTTTCTTATTTTCAAAGAAATCATCAAAAAGTGCAATAACGAAGGCAGAAATAACCCCAATCACGATAAAGGTAAAAATCAACTTACCAAAAATAACGTCAGAAAAAGGGTCAAACCACGTTTGCGCCAAAATAGAAGCTGATAAGGCTATACCCATTGCGCCTGATACATATATCAATATCTGTTTATTCTTCTCTTCCTGCTGAAAAGATAGGGTGTACAAGAAACCACTTAAACAAGCTAAAACAACCAGTGTGATTAAAATTTTAAGCGTTATGGAGGCATCTTGAATGTCCAACATTCCCCAAACGCCAGCTAATCCAATTGCCGCGATTGATAAAATGCAGGCTAATAATCCATAAGCGTAAAAGTTTCTTCTTTTAGCTAAATTGTCTTCTTTTTTATCACTCATGATTGAATCTCACGCTCTAAAATAGTGATAAATGCTTCACGTTTAAAGAATAGCAATTCACGTCGACTCTCACGCTCCATAGTCTTTACGCGCCAACCTTCTGCACCATTTTTATTCAAAAACTCAGAATAACGTACAGGGTTAACTTTTGACCCTTGTAGAAAAATTGATCCTAAAAGCGGCTCACGATAGATGGCTACTTTATATTCGTATTTTTGGGACATGGATTATTTAACTTTCAAATGATTAATTGTTACGTGAGTAATATAGCTTTTTCCTACAATCATGACAATAAAGGCTTGATTTTTATCAAGGATAAGTTAGAAATACCCTTAATCAGGACTATTTTAGTACTGTATTGAGAGTGATTTGCAATTAAGGCTGTAAAAGAATGTTAAAGCTTTCAAAAATGACGGATTACGCGGTGGTTGTTCTGGCAGAAATGGCAGGGTTCAAAGGTGACGTTTTAAAGGCGTCTGATATTGCTCATTCAACCAAATTACCTGAGCCTACTGTTTCTAAGGTGCTAAAAACTTTAGCGCGTCACAATCTGCTAATTTCTAGCAGAGGGACGAATGGTGGCTATAGTCTGCATAAGAACCCTGAAGAAATTGATATGGCGTCTATTGTAACCGCCCTTGAAGGACCTATTCAGTTAACGTCATGCGTTGATGAAACAAGCGGCGCTTGTGACCATGCGAAGCATTGTAACGTTAAAGGAAAATGGAACCCTGTAAATATGGCGATGCAAAGCGCATTGCAGAATGTATCGCTTGCGCAGATGATTGGACCAGTACGATGACACAAGAAACAATCCAAAACACCGAAATTGATCAGGAAACCATTGATAAGGTTAAAAACTTAGGCTCATATGAAGCTGGTTTTGAAACTGATATTGAGATGGAATATGCTCCTAAGGGGCTAAATGAAGATATCATTCGCCTTATCTCAAAAAAGAAAGAAGAGCCTGAGTGGATGCTGGAAAGTCGCTTAAAGGCCTACGCACATTGGCTTACGATGCCTGAACCTGATTGGGCAAAGGTTGATTTTCCTGAGTTTGATTATCAAGATGCTTATTATTACGCACAACCAAAAAACATGACGGCTAAGCCCAAAAGCCTTGATGAGGTTGACCCTAAGCTTTTGGAGACTTACGCCAAGTTAGGGATATCTCTTAAAGAACAAGAGGTTCTTGCTGGTGTTGAAGGCGCTCCTAAAGTTGCTGTTGACGCTGTATTTGATAGTGTTTCAGTCGCTACGACGTTTAAAAAATCACTTGAAGAAGTGGGCGTTATCTTTTGTTCAATATCTGAAGCTATTCAAAATCACCCTGACTTGGTAAAAAAATATCTGGGTACTGTGGTGCCTTATATGGACAATAAACATGCTTGTTTAAATGCTGCGGTGTTTACAGATGGATCGTTCGTTTACATTCCAGAAGGGGTCAAATGTCCAATGGAGCTATC
>JAMASZ010000028.1 GCA_023301585.1 Alphaproteobacteria bacterium
GCTTTGCGGATAGGGCGTTTAAAATTATCAGATGTCATAAGCGCAATTAATACCTTGTTTGTTCAAAATTTCAATCTATATTAATGGCTTAAAGGACATTGTGCAAACTATGAATACATCACAAAAATTAGTATTATTACGTGAAAAGATAACAGACGCTGGGCTTGAGGGCTTTTTAGTCCCTCACGCTGATGAATATCAGGGCGAATATACGCCCGATTGCGCCGAAAGATTGGCGTGGCTCACGGGGTTTACAGGCTCCGCTGGTTTTGCTGTGGTGCTTCGGGACAGTTGCGTTGTGATGAGCGATGGACGCTATACTATCCAGTTAGAATCCCAAGTTGATTTAGAAAGTTTCACGACTGCAAACTCGCAAGAAGTAAAAATGGAAGAGTGGATTAGGGAGCTTGCTAATCCCGAATTAGCCATTGGGTATGACCCCAAATTACATACCGCTAGCGAGATTAAAAAGCTGCGCGATGCAGGTGTTAAACTGCAAGCAGTTGAGCAAAATTTAATTGATGAGATATGGGGCGACAGACCATCTGCGCCAACTTCAGAAATTTTCCTTTTTTCTCAAAAGGTTGCGGGTAGAAGCGCAAGCGAAAAAATAACGTTGCTCGCTAATAAAATGAAAGAAGAGGGCGCGCAAGCTTATGTGCTGACGCTGTCAGATTCTGTGGCATGGCTGTTAAATATCCGCGCCAATGATGTGCCGTGTATCCCTGTGGCGTTGACTTACGCGATTATCCATGATGATGAGCGCGTGCAATGGTTTGTTGATGCGGATAGGCTAACCAATGATGCGGTTGAATCTCTTAAAAAATTCATTGATTTTCTACCTGCAGAAGCACTGCCTAACCAATTAGAATACTTGGGAAAAAGCGGTTCCAAGGTTGGGGTTGATTCCAAGCGTTCATCAATTTGGATTCAAAACGTATTGGAAGGGGGGGGCGCGCAAGTTATTGACATGCAAGACCCCTGTATTTTACCGCGTGCTTGTAAAACGGACAGCGAACAAAGCGCGATGCGACAAGCCCATATTCGTGACGGTGTAGCGCTGATTAAATTTCTAAAATGGTTTGAAGAAGAAGCACCGTCAGAAAAATTAACGGAATTATCCGTGGAGGAAAGATTAGAAAAATTCAGAGCCGAAGCGTCAGAATTTAAAGAGCCAAGCTTCTCAACAATTTCAGGATATGGCGCCAACGGTGCCATTGTTCATTACCGCGCTGATGAGAGCTCAAATGCGATAATTAAGATGGATAATCTCCTACTTCTTGATAGTGGCGCACAATATAGTGATGGAACGACAGACATCACCCGTACTTTGCCTGTGGGCGAGGCGAGTGATGAAATGAAGCGTTGTTTCACGCTGGTGTTAAAAGGCCACATCAATTTGGCACAGGCTGAGTTTGAAGAAGGTACAATAGGAAAAGAGCTAGATGTTTTGGCACGTGCGCCTTTACAGGCGGACGGGCTAGATTATGCCCACGGTACAGGGCATGGCGTTGGTTGTTATTTATCTGTCCATGAAGAAGCGGCAGGGATTAGCCCGCGTGGGCTAGAGGCACCAAAAGAGGGTATGGTTATCTCTAACGAGCCTGGTTATTATAAAACGGGTGAATTTGGTATTCGTATTGAAAACCTTGTGATGGTTCGACGCAATGATGCTGGAAAGCTATATTTTGATACAATCACCCTCGCGCCAATTTCTAAAGAACTTATCATTGTTGATATGTTGAGCGACGATGAAAGAACGTGGCTCGATCAATACCATGCTCAGGTACTGGCAACGCTATCACTGTTATTAGATGTGCCAGAACGCTCGTGGTTAGAGCAGGCTTGCGAAGTTTTATAAGGGCTTAGATATCCAATACATCTCGCATGGAATACAGTCCTGCGGGCTTATCCTTAACCCAACGCGTACCACGAAGAGCGCCTTTGGCGAATAAACTGCGATCGCTGGCTTTGTGACCTAATTCTACGCGTTCGCCGTCACCAAAGAATGTCACAGTATGTTCACCAATAACATCACCACCACGTTGAACGGCATAGCCGATATCGCCTTGGTTACGTTTGCCTTCACGATCTGTCACGAAATCACCACCACCACGACCGGCTCTAGCGGACTTACCAAGAGCAAGTGCCGTGCCTGACGGGCTATCTATTTTGTGATGATGATGGGTTTCAAATACTTCAATGTCCCATTCATCTGATAAGCGCGCGGCTGCTTGCTCCACAAGTGCCATGAGTAAGTTTACGCCCACGCTCATATTCGCAGCATAAAGAATGGCGGTATCTTTAGCGTATTCAGCCAGCTTTGCTTCTTGGTCATCGCTTAAACCTGTTGTTCCGATAACAAGAGCTGTTTTTGTTTTCGCAGCGAGTTCAGCATGTTTGATTGTCGGTTCAGGGCGCGTGAAATCAATGACAACGTCTGCTTTTTCAAACAAAGGAAGCGCTTCATCGCCTTGGTCAATACCACCAGCAAATTCTAAATCATCAGTATCTTCAATCAGATGTATGATGCTTTGACCCATACGTCCTTTATATCCTGTAATTCCAACTTTCATCTTATTCGCCTTTGCTAATGTATTTTTCAAGTATTGAACTTGTGTCTAATGCTTCTTGTCCAAATTCACCATCGTCTTGTTTTGTCCAACAAGATGATAATGCACTACAAACATAGGCGTAATCAATAATGCGTTGCGGGTCAATATTCATCTCAAGACTAAAGATATCGACCTGTTTTAACAGACGGTCTTTATTTTGTGATAATTCAGGGTGTTCCTTGGGGTTATGGAGCGTATTCGCACAATCATAGGCACGGTCACCGACCAGAGAATGCGGATCTAGCGCGAGCCAGCCTTTCGTCGAATGGTGCATGACATTTTTATGGTGCATGTCACCGTGAAGAATGCAGATTTCTTGCTGATTATTAACAAGCTTTTCTGCAAATCTCATTGCGCTCAAAATGATATCTGGCGCGTCATCAAGGGGTGTTTTATTAAATGATTTTAAAATATGTTTATTAAAATCATCAAACTGGTGATTTTCAGGGATAGGCGTTTTGTGAATTTTATTTAATGTCTGCGCGATAATAAGCGTGGCTTCTTCGTCCCTGTTATCATCAACTAAGGATAATACCTCTGGTCCATCAATATATTCTAATAAGCATGCTTCATCGTTATAATCAATAACACCAACGACCCCATTGCCTTCACAGGTTTTTAAAAACGCAGGACCCATAACTTCATGGATGCGACCAAGTTCTGTGTAGAGTTTCAGCACATAAGGTGTGCCATCTTTATCGACTTTATAAACATGACTTGTTGCGGTTTCGGCAATAAGCTCGGCGCTGGATAAATCCCATGCCTCGATATATTTAGGCAGTAATTCAATCATTTATTTTTTATCTATAATCGCGCAAGTTAGACGGCTCGTGCAGGACATTTTGTCGTCATCTTTAAAAATTTCAATGTTCCAAACATGAATACTACGTCCAACCTTAACTGGCTTGCATATACCAGTCACAAATCCGTCAGTGGCGGAGCGGAGGTGGTTTGCGTTAATCTCAAGACCAACAGCCATTTTTTTAGAGGGGTCAATGCACATCCATGATGCAACAGAACCAATTGTTTCTGCCAAGACGCAAGACGCACCACCGTGCAGGATACCAAATGCTTGCTTGGTTTTTTCATCGACGGGCATGCGCGCCTTCAGGTAATCATCACCAATTTCAGTAAATTCAATGCCCAGATGTCCAGCCATATTGGCATTGCGTAGACCGTTCAGCATTTCTAAATCATATTTTTCAAACCATATCATGAGTTGTTTTTACCATAGCTATTCAAGATTTCATATAGATTTTAAAAATACCATGTTGACAGTAAATTGGTTTTGGATAACGATGAAACTATGAACTGCTAATTCAAACATCAAGAAAGATATTTTATCTTACCAACCTGCCTCTTGGGCAAGGTGGTGGCTTTGTTAAAAAGCGATGTGGTCAAAATGACAACCAAGCAAGGTTTTCTTTATTACCCATGTAAGTTTTATTTTCCTTGATGTTTTTAACTTAAAACCAAAAGGAGAGTAACCATGAGTTTAAATACAGCCCATTACGAAAATTTATCAGAGAATTTTTCTGATAGCGCAGATATCTGGTCACGGCAATTGAGCCAGTTGTTTTATAATAAGTCCAGATGGCGCGTTTGGTCCAGTCCACGAACCCAGTTCGCAAGGAAACATTTTTTTTCCGGGGACATTCTTGAGGCGATGTGTATGAGATTGGTATTAACAAAACGCTTGATGATGCGAGCGTTTTGTTAATCCGTTAAATCCGTCCAAAGGTCTTTCATACGGTTAACAAAGCCACTAGATTCTGGAGAGTATTTTTTACCGTCTTTACCGCTCATGTCTTTGTCGAGTTTCTTAAACATGTCTTTTTGTTTCGTGTTTAAGTTCACAGGAGTTTCAACAAATATATTAATGTATTGATCTCCAAATGTTGAGGATTGCATGACGGGCATGCCCTGTCCTTTAAGGCGGAACTGCGCACCAGTTTGTGTACCATTTGGAATTTTGACATTCATCTTTTTGCCAGAAATAGTCGGTACTTCAATTTCACCACCAAGGGCGGCTGTCGTCATAGCAATCGGCACACGGCAGTATAAATGGGCACCTTCGCGTTGGAATAGTTTATGTCCCTTTACATTAACAAGAACATATAAATCGCCAGATGGTCCACCACGCATGCCAGCCTCACCTTCGCCCGTTAAACGGATACGACGACCAACATCAATACCTTTTGGAATGGTGATTTTTAATTTCTTTTCCTTGTGAACACGACCAGCACCGCGACAGTCACCACAAGGGTCTTTAATGACTTGACCTTGACCGCCACAGGTTGAACAGGCACGTTCAATTGTGAAGAACCCTTGCTGTGCACGCACCCGTCCTGCGCCACCACATGTACCGCAGTTCTCAGGTTTCTTACCCTCTTTAGCGCCAGAGCCTTTACAGCCTTCGCAGGTCGCGTTGATTGGAACGGTAATGTTTTCTTCTTTGCCCTTGAAAGAGTCTTCCAATGAAATGTCGATAGCATATTGAATATCAGACCCGCGTGTTGCGCCGTTACGCCCACGACCGCCGCCACCTTGGCCGCCCATGAAGTCACCAAACATGTCTTCGAATATGTCAGAGAAATTACCGGCACCGCCGCCAAATCCACCACCACCGCCACCGCGACCGCCCATAGAGCCGTCAAATGCCGCATCGCCAAATTGATCGTACGCTGCACGTTTTTGATCGTCTTTTAAAACGTCATACGCGGCGTTAACCATTTTGAATTTTTCTTCGGCTTCTTTGTCGTCTGGATTTTGGTCTGGATGATACTTCATCGCCATTTTGCGATAAGCTTTTTTAATTTCAGCCGCGTCTGCGCCTTTATCGACACCTAGTGTTTTATAGAGATCTTCGCTCACAGTAATTCCTTTGGAAAAATAAAGCGGAGCGCATTATTCGTGCTCTCCGTATTTTAATTAAGCTGACTTTTCGTCTTTGCTGTCATCTTCATCAACTTCAGTGAAGTCTGCGTCAACAATGTCATCATCATTTGCATCAGATGATGGTGAAGCCTCGGCAGTATCACTATCCGCGTCACCAGCTTCGTTTTCTTGTTGCTTACGATAAACCATTTCACCAAGTTTCATCGATGCTTGCATCAAGACATCAGTTTTTTCCTTGATGTCAGCTGAAGCCGCTTCTTCTTCCTCTAAGACAGATTTCAAATCAGCCATAGCGGTGTCGATTTCGCTCTTCTCAGCTTCAGGAACTTCATCACCTAAATCGGTTAATGTTGTTTCTGTTTGGTGCATTAAGCTCTCTGCTTGGTTACGTGCTTCAATCGCTTCACGCTTATCTTTATCAGAATCAGCGTTTGCTTCAGCGTCTTTAACCATTTGGTCGATATCTTCGTCTGACAATCCACCAGAAGCTTGAATACGGATTTGTTGTTCCTTATTCGTCGCTTTATCTTTTGCAGAAACCTGAACGATACCATTGGCATCAATATCAAATGTCACTTCAACTTGTGGTACGCCACGTGGTGCAGAAGGGATACCAACAAGGTCGAATTGACCAAGTACTTTGTTATCCGCAGCCATTTCGCGTTCCCCTTGGAAAACACGAATTGTCACAGCAGACTGGTTATCTTCAGCCGTTGAGAATACTTGAGATTTCTTCGTTGGGATTGTTGTATTACGGTCGATAAGACGCGTGAACACACCACCCAAAGTTTCGATACCAAGTGAAAGCGGTGTTACATCTAAAAGAAGAACATCCTTAACATCACCTTGTAAAACACCCCCCTGAATTGCAGCACCATCGGCAACAACTTCGTCAGGGTTCACACCTTTGTGAGGTTCTTTACC
>JAMASZ010000029.1 GCA_023301585.1 Alphaproteobacteria bacterium
ACATAAGGAAGTTTTGAAATACCTGGTCCTAAACACGTCGCCAAGTTCATAGAGTTCAACAGCACCGATTTACCAGCACCAGGTTGCGCGAACATCAAATCAAACCATGTTGTCGTCAGGTTCGTTCCTGTTTGATACGGCCAAACTTTTCCATCTGGTGTTCTGAATAACATCGCACCATGTTCAAATGGTGATGACGCACGTTGCCACGGCAACAATTTCATGACTTCATACATTGGCGCCACAGCTGTTGGTGCTGTCCCTGCACAATGGATACCCATCGCCGAAGACATCACTGCATCAAGCGGGTCTCCAGAAAATTCACTGACCTGACAATAACCCCAACTCTCAACAGATTGAACAAGGTTAGATAGGCGATCTTCAACAACTTTCAAGTCATTTTTTGGACCCCACGTCGCGACAGAAACACGCAAACGCACAACAGGCTCTTTACGTGCCATACGTTGTAACCCTTCAAGCGAATATTTGATTTGTTTGTTAACGGCACTTGTCACCCCCAACAATGTCGCTGCCATCGCTCTTAATTGAGTAGAGTAAACACCTCCCCCTTCAATCAAAAATGAAATACGGTAAGGCACACCACTATCGAATAAACGATTAAGTAACATTGGAAATGGCGCAGGATCCATCGGCCCTAATGTGATATCAGCACCACCCCATAATTGATCACCAATTTTTACAATTGAATTGTTAATTACTTGCGCATCGGCAAGCGCCAATTGCTGGCGCATTGGTGGCCATAAAACCTCTGAAATATCTGTTTTGCTTTGTGGCATACGCGGTGGAATATCGTCTCCGGGCATACATGGTTTCCACTTGTCATTGGTCTTCGATGGATAGAGATTGTTTTTGACGGCTCTAAGCGCATCATCAATTTCCATGACTTTACCTGTCATACCCAGCTCTTCTAATGAAGCTTCAATGGATGAAACAAAACTTTTATGACGCGTACGTAACGGGTCAAGCGCCGCCATCGGGTATTGTGCATTTGGCGCTTTCACCCATTTTTTATTCTGCGATTCTTTACCAGCACGCTTTAACTCATTCTTCGTTAAAACACCTGCGCGCGTCCAAAGTACAAAATAACATTCTTCATAAGACAAGTATTTAGACAGATGTCGTACGCGCTCATCAAAAACATCTTCCACTTTCAGATTGGTGTCTTTTGCTGTTTGGCGCGACCCTTTAATCAATCCTTCTAACTGTTCTTTAATACGGCTAGGGTCACGAACAAAATATACCTGCATTGCATGACCTTGACGGTCAAAACGCGCACCAATTTTTAAGGTGGCGGCTTCAATCAAATGATTATATTCGGTTTCACCAATCATTTGACGTGCGCCATCAATTTTCATGTATGAAATCAACGACCCATCGATTGAAACGAGGGTTGTATCATTATCTGAGGTTTCAAGACGAATATACGACTCTAAAGACTGCTTTAAAGCCGTCTGAAACGGTGCCAATAATTTGTCTATTATTTTCATAGTTTAAATGATTTACTCTGGTTTTTAGCGCTTAGAGAAGAATATTATAGATTGCGCTAGGAATATAGGGAAAAGTGAACTTTTCCTGTTTAATCCGTAACTTTTTCGCGGGGCTTTATGCTACGTCCGCTATTTGGGCGTAGAAGTTTTTCCATTGATTGGGAACCTTCTCACCAAACGGACCAGATTTTGACCGCCAATAGGCTAGAATTTGCGGAAATTGGTTAAATTTCAACTCCCCTTCCTTGATAGTACGTCGGTCTAAGGGCAACAATCTAAGACCATCAAGCTTTTTATCTCTTTGGAAATAATGTTTCTTGGTTAAATAATCGCGCATGACCATTGATAAGATATAAGGATCATCCGTGCTAATTCTAGCTTTTGCTTCTTCGCGTCGCTCTCTAAGCGCCGTTAACGCGGCATTTGCTGTTTCTGCCATACCGCCTTGGGAAATACGCGCGACATATATAGCACGTGCTATATGACTTAATTTAGCTTGCTCAATCTCAGGTAGCCAAATCAACATGCCAGATTCCATTTCAGCTACTTTTTCTAAATCAAAGCACTGATTACAATAGATACAAGCTGTCGTTAAATTATCGTTTCTTAAATTTTTAAAATCACCATCAAGGAAATGAACATCTTGATATTTTTTGGACTGGAAACCACAAAAATGACAAACATTGTCATCTCTTTCCAATATTTTTTCACGAATTTCAGGGGTCAGAGGATCGGTAAAATTCCCTTGTTGGTCCCTTAAAGGATGAGCATCGCTGGTTTGACCAGCGATGCCCAAAGTAATCGGTAAATAATCCATTAGTGGATTAGAACGGCGCGGCTGGTATCGCAACACCTTGAACGTGTGCACCTTGACCATTCGCAATCGTACCTGTGATTGTTTCGAATAGGAACGGTGTCGCAAGTAATGAACCACCGGCTAGTAAACGAATTGTACCATCTTTTAATGGTGTTTGTGTTGGGTTCTCAACGTGATCCTTGATTTTAAGGATACCTAAGGCACCAATAACTGTACCCATGATGTACGCTGTCCCGTTAACCAATGATGGAAGTCCCGCAGCACTTGCACCAATGTTAGTAGCTGTTGTACCAATGTTGTTCGCATATGCGTCCGTTGAACCAATCATTACACCAGCTACGATAGCTGCACTGTACTTTACACTTTGTTTTCTTACGAAGTTAATCATTTTTTGTCTCCTTTTGACATTACACTTACATTAATTAGATAAAATCGATCTGATAATTTATAATAACACAATCATTAAACCAAATGCGATTTTGTAAAGATTAGTTATGTCCCTTAAGCCATAATGAATGTAACCAACCTATAATTCTATTAGAACACATTTTGCCCAATTAAGGCAAATTTAAGGCATGTTTTTTTTAATTATTTTATAAGTTGTTGATTTTAAATAATATTAATTAGGGCGTTTTTGCCTTATTTGGTCACATTTGCGAAAACCAATGACAGAAATTACTGTTTAATTGATCCAGAAGTGCCCTGAACAACCCATCTGCCCTGCATAGGTGCAATCGATGTAACTCGTCCAACACCTGACAGATTATCGCCAACTGACACCTCTTGCACGCTAGATTGCCCTTTCTTAGACACCCAAGCACGACCAGGCTGCGCGGATTTTAACTCCCAGCTAACCTTAGCAACACGCTTTTTAGGGCGTGATTTTTTACGGGGCGTAGATTTCTTTGTACTGACAGATGCTTTCTTAACTGACGAAACGGCACCGCTGGTGCTCATAGAGTCAATTTTCTTTTGTAATTTCATAAGGCGTTCATCAATATTTGCGTCACTACCGCCTTCAACCTTACTCATTTGCTGTTCCATTTTATCCAAACGGCTTAGAATAGAATCGAGCTTCTCTTCTAAAGAGCCATTAACAACAGATTTATTCATCATTTCTTTTTGAGTAGCCTTTTCAGCCATTGTCGTGGCACTTGGTAAAGGATCTGGCTCCAATGTCACTTCCTTCATAGGTAAATCAAAGTCGTCTATTTCATCAACAACAGCTTCTTTCGCATCAACAACGGGCATCACGATGGCAGGCGTTTGTTTTTTAACCGGCTGGGCTTTCGGTTCTGGATCAAGCTCTAGCATCTCAGTAAATTCGTCTAACTCATCTATATCTTCATCAACGCTCACCCCTTCAGAAACCATTGCCGATGGCATTGGTGGTGAATCATCTAAACTTGTTTGTGCTTCCTCTAATATATCAGGGTCATATAAAAAGCCGGCATTATCACTACCTTCTGCATCAAATTCTTCGACCTCTTCTGGTAATTGAAACACACCATCAATGGTGCCATTTTGTGAAATAACCAAAGACTTCACTGGCTTAGGTTGTTCTACCGGTGCTGGTTGGGCTACTTGTTGTGTCTCTTCTTGTGCCGGTGGTTGCGGAACAGTACTTTTTTTAGACATAAATTGAGACGCTAGTATGCCAGCGCCTACTAATAAAACGCCGCCAATGACAACTAGGTTGATATTTATTTTTGGTTTTTTCTTAGCAGCTTTTGGCATATCGCCCAATCCGTCAAGCGGATCATTATTCTCTTCAAACTCATCCCAGTCATCGCCGCCACCAACAGAAGAGTCTGCCGCAAGGTCGTCATCAAACTCGCCATCATCGAAATCATCGGCGAAATCTAAATCATCATCAAAGTCATCTACTGGACCTAATTCTTCGTCATCTTGCATATTCTTTAGTCCTTACATAAATCTTATTGCGCAGAACGTGCAGCAGCATCAATTTCAATTCTCGTTGGTGCGGGCGTACTAGGTGAGCCGCCTTCTATACCAGATAAGAAAACTGCTTCATCATCATCCTCGTCCGCCTTCACATCCTCAACAAACAAAATACCTAGAGGAGTACCTGCCCTCACAACATATTTAGCTCGGGTGTTATCAGCTATCTCACTCACAAGATCTCCTAGTTCTCTACCTGCACCAGCAATACCTTCTGCGATTTGTTCTTCGGTGTCTAAGTCGCGATCTGTTTGACTTGTCGTTGTAGTACCATTCACGGTAATAGTCGTCGACCCTGTCTCTGCAACGGCATCTGCAAAGCTAGTAATAAACGAAGCTGCCGTCGGCAATATAATGCGTTTAAAATAACGACGATCAATTTCCGATATAACCCCTGGTAATGTTGTGCCAGGGTCTAAAGCAACCGCTTGTGTTGAATAACTAACTCCTTCAAAAACAACGGTATGAAAATTAAGCGTTAAGTACTGATAAGCCACCTCAAAACTTCCTAACAGTTTTGCACCCTTTAAAGGACCAGAAGCAATTTCCGCTAGAATAGGACCAGGAACATCCGTGTTTGCTTCAGTGACAAGCTGCGCATATTCAATCGTTGCTGCTGGGAGCAAAATAATTTCTGCCTCTTCATCATCGCCATCATCGCCATTTCTTGCACGACGCTCTTTTTCACGCTCTTCACGCTCTTCTTTTAAAAACTTTTTCTGATTGGCTACTTGTTCTTCTAAAAACTTAATTTGTGCAATTTCTTTAAACTGTGGCTCTTTAATTTCTAGACTCTCCAAGATTGACTGCATTTGTTCCGACATCGCTTGTGACAATGCTGCAATTGCTGGTCCTTTTGTGTCTACAGGTTCTTCAACAGGTCCTGTTGGCTGCACTTGATTTTTTTTAATTTTTTGCAAACGGTCTTCTTGCATCTTACGCCAACGGTCTAATGGGTCTTCTTTATCTCCATCATTACCATCTAATTCAATTGTCCCCTTAGCCGATCCAATTGGCATCGGTACAACTGATCCTTGGTTTCTCAATGCTTCTTCCGTGCGTCGAATATTTTCTTCTTCAACCGCCTGCACAAAGGCTTCGGAAGCGTCACTAGAACCTGGAGCTTCTGTTACATCTGTACCAACACCAACGCTAGAGATATCAGGGCGCTCTTTCTTTCCACCAAAAATAATAATTATAGCAATGAAAAGCGCAATCACCGCAACAATAACCCCTACTTTTACAAAAGGGTTATTTTTCCAAATTTCAGAAAGCGTACTTCCAGAATTTAAGTCATCGAAATCATTAATGTCGAAATCATCGTCATCGAAATCATCACTCATCGAACAAATCCTCTTGCACTTTTAAACTGGCGCGTGAAAAACGACCACGGTCAGATAACAATAAAACGGGCGTATCTTTCATGCCATAAACATTCATACCATCTGCTGAAGAAACTGATGTTTCCCAGCCCGGTGACAATAAAGTAAGAGGTGTTCTAACATATGTCATGTTACCAACCTTGTATGCTGTTGTTCGTCCATCAACGCCAGATACTGCTAATGTAACAGCCTCCCCTGGCGGTGTACCATCTAAAACCGCATTGATTAATGCATTACCCGCCACACGTTCACTACCGCCTTGTATTAAAGGTGTCGCAGCGTAGGGACCATATTCTGGAATACGTGCATCAACACGGTATTGAACAGAGTTTTTATCCGTTCTAAGCGCAATGGTTACAGGTGTTTTTAACGTTAATAATCTAATCGACATATTACCATAGGCTGCAACTGCCATCGGCGTTACACGAATAACATGACCACCTTCTTCAGGCTCAGTTACCTCAAAATCACCAGCCCAGCTTACATCTTGTATTGGCCATGGCGCGCCTGTTACATCTAATATATTGAGAGTGGTTACATGTCCAACAGCAGTTTTTAATGTTAATGGTACAACACCGGGATCCAAAGAAACCGTCTGAACTTTCACTTCAGGAACTGGAAAACCATGTAGTGGCGTTTGTACTACTCTTTGTGTTTCATCATAAGTGGTTATTAAATCTTTGATGTTATTTTTGCTTAATGGAAACAATCCGGTAATCGCCGCATCATAGGCTTCTTGGCGGATTTCTTCTGCCAACTGTTCTGGTGTTTGCTCAACAACGCCCAAACGCTCCGACAAACTTACATCCATCCCTTGCTCATCTCCAAACGCTTGTGTTTGCGCTTGATTAACAGTCGGTAAGGCATCACCAGTATAAGAACCCGCAGTGTTATCTATTTGCTGTGCGTTCATTTCTGATGAATCTAAGGTCGCTTGCGCAGGTTCATCATTAAGATAATCACTCAAACTAACTTCGTTTTGTGCTGTTGCAGAATTTATAACTACAGGCGCAACAAACACTGCCATCATCGATAGCATTATAAGTCTCTTATTATTAAGTAATAATTTCACGCTACATAAACCCTTTTAATTATCCTGAAACAGCAATCCACTGCATGATACCTACACCATTTGGACTTTCCAAACGTGGTACACGTACAACTGTTAAATTCACGACCCAATTATCCGAACGCATTTTAGAACCCGAAGAATAGGTTAAAACCATTGGAATTTGAACCCGCCACTGGTAACGCCCGCCAACAACGCCTTCCGCTTCAACCACGGGGGCGCCCCTTGGAGCAGCAGACACCACTTGGGTTTGGGCTTCAATAGATTCGATGATTCGACCACGCTGTAGCGCTGTTGTGAAACTATCCCAACCACGACGCGTAAAGTGACGTGATGACTCCTGCAAACGACGACGATAGTCGTTAAATCCAAATGTCATTGTCTCTGTTGTTGCCTGTGCCACCCACGATAATAACGCTGGCGTACTCAAATTCGGCTGGAAAAGCGACATCATTGGAATCAAACGACCATCTTCAGTCGTTGCAAAATAGCGATTTTCAGGCTGATGCACCTTAATAACGAAGAACATCGCAGCAATAAGACCCAAAATTACAAAACTCTGCACAACAGCAACACGCAACGCTAAACGGTAACCATCACGGTAAAATTCGTTACGGACGACAACTTTACCTAAAGTACTGTTGTCTTCTCCTTGTTTTGTTTGGATATCCTTATCAGGTTTTCCACGTGCGGGACCGCCGCGCTTAGGTCCCGCAGAACCCTTTGATTTTGTTGGCTTTTCTGTGTCTGTATCAGTCATTTATAAACTTAATCGCTGTTGAAAATTATTTTAATTGGTCGTTGTTACATTATTTCTATATCTGTTTAGCAGAATAGGGGGCAAAAAAACACACTCTATGTTGATTTGACCACAGAACAAACAGCCTAACTAATTTTTGCTAAAAATACAAAAAATATATATCATAGTATATTGGGGTAAATACTTGGATTTTATATTATTTATCGTTCCATTCGTGCGTTTTGTCGTTACAATATGATAAAATGGTTAAGTGTATGTTTTTAAATTTGGTGTAAATAAGAGAATTGATAGATAACTATATGAAAAATAATAGCATTATAGCGCTTTACAAAGACACGTCAGTTAAGCTGATGTCTTTACTTATGCTCGCTGTTATTCTGCTATTCGTCATATCTTCTAGCGCGCAAGCACAGTGTCAAGGTGGTTGTATCAACTGTATGTGTATGACCGAAATAACAGGGCATCACGAAGACCTTCGCGACCACGTCACGGACGAATTCGAAGACTTGAGAGATAGAATCACAGGACCTTACTGGGACATGATCCGCGAAGCATTGCAGCAAATGACGGCGCAACTAACTACTACAGGCCTTCATCAAGTTACTGTTGTGGGTGCCTTTTTTGATGCCAAGCATCAGCTTGAAACACAGCGCATGTTCCAACAATTAGCCGCAGAGGCACATAAAGATTATCATGTCAGTGAAGGCTTGTGTGAAATTGGAACTAACTCCCGTTCATTAGCTTCATCAGAGAGACTCTCAAACTTAAATCACATGGTTTTATCAAACAGAATGATGACAAGACAGCTTTCTACGGAAGTTGGTCCCTCTCAGCAAGGTAGTGACTCTGATCGAAGAACAAGGCTCTATAATTTTATTGATGGATATTGTAACCCACAAGACAATGCTGACGGTACTGCTACAAATGGCTTAGGACAGTTATGCGGTGGTGGTAGCTGGGCAGAAAAACATAATAAAGATTTGGACTACACACAAAATGTTGAAAACAAATTAACCATTAATATGGACTTCCAAGCGCCTGCTGTAAGCCAAGACGAAAGAGATATTTTTGCATTATCAGCTAATTTATACGCCCATCAAGTTCCGCAGATTATTCCTAAAGATGTATTGGCAACCCCTGGTCACGAATTTAAAAATGCAGCGTTGAGCTATAGAAAAATTCGCTCTATTGCCGCTAAGCGATCCGTCGCACAAAACTCCTTCGCCGCCATTACTGCAATGAAGGGTAGTGGTGATGCTAGCGTCGCTCCTTATCTAAAGAGAATGGTAACTGAATTGGGCGTAAGAGAGTCAAACATCAATGATTATTTAGGTGACAGCCCTAGTTACTTTGCGCAAATGGAAGTACTGACAAAACTGGCTTATCAAGATCCAGATTTTTACGCTGAACTAACTGATAAGCCTGTAAATGTAGAGCGTAAAGGTGCTGCCCTTCAAGCCATTGGTTTAATGCAAGACCGTGATATTTACCGTAGTCTCTTACGTAGTGAAGCAGTTCTCGCCACTTTACTTGAAACGTTGTTACATAAAGAACAAGCGCGTATTCACTCTTCGCTTAAAGGCGTAAAAATTGAAGGCGACGCATTGGTGGCAACGCCATGATAAAAAATAATATTAAACTTATATATGTCATCGTATTACTCTCCTTCTCTGTACCGTTCAGCACAACAGTAAGCAAAACTGCTATTGCAGGCTCCTGTAACATGGGGTGTAGTTCCGCTGGGTGTTCGCCTTGCCAAGTAATGATTGAAACCAATCATGACCAAATTGAACGTCATATTGATAGAAAATTTGATCAGCATAATTCGTGGACAATTGAATGGTACGATAATGAATTTCATCCGGCATTAAGAAGAATGATCCAGCAGTTTAATGCGGTTATGGTGCATCAGGTACAAATCATTGGGCAGTTTTTTGATGCGAAGCATCGTCTAGAAACCCAGCGTCTATTTCAAACATTAGAAGCAGCAGCGAATAAAGATTACATGCCTAGTGAAGGTATGTGTGTCATCGGAACAGGCGTTCGTGGATTAATCGCTTCTGAAAGAAAAACAGATTTAGTTAAAAATGTTTATGCTAACCGTGCGATGGACAGACAATTATTATCAGCAGAGACTCTTTCAGGAAGAGATGGAGAATCCGACAAACTTAGCCGTCTAAGAGATTTCAGATCCGACTTCTGTAACCCAGCTGATAATGGAAATGGATTAGCCATTTTGTGTGGTGGCGGGGGTTCTGGCGAGAGGCGCAATAAAGACATCGACTTTATGAGAACCATTGAGGCAAAATATACAATCGACAGTGACTTTGGCAATACAGACACTGGATTAACTGAAGATGAGCAAGACGTCTTTGCGCTCACGGCAAACCTATTTGCTCATAAAGTTTTACCTACGGAAAACTTAGAGCGTGACAATTTAGCAGATACAGTTGGTAATCCAAAAAACGCTGCACACCGATATATTGACCTGCGCTCAGTTGCTGCTAAACGCTCAGTCGCACACAACTCTTTCATGTCAATTGTGGCGGAACGCTCTACCGGGACACGTGGAGACGAAGATGGTGGTCCATACGTAAAAAGAATTGTATTGGATTTGGGCGTACCCGCAGCAGATATCCATATTCTATTAGGAGACAATCCTAGCTATTTTGCGCAAATGGAAGTTATGACCAAAAACATATTCCAAGACCCAAAATTTTACACAGACTTATATGATAAGCCTGCGAATGTTTTAAGAAAAGGGGCAGCAATACGCTCCGTCGGCTTAATGCAAGACAGAGACATCTATAATAGCTTGTTACGAAGCGAAGCTGTTTTATCAGTATTATTAGATACGATGCTACACAAAGAACAACAACGCGTGATTTCAAAAATGAAAACATTAAAAAAGGATGCAAAAGAAGTTGAGAGACCTTAAATTAAATCATCGCTTATGTTTGCTATCCTTTATTTTTATAGGGGTATTTTCGGTTGCGTCACTAACATCGTTACGCACAGCGCATGCTGTTTGTGTTCCTGCCTGCCCTGGAACATGCACCACAATGGTTACCGAATGCTCTAATGGCTGTTCTTGTTTTTCAGAAGAAGGAGCAGGGGATAACGAAGATACACACACAGACAGAATAACAGATCATTATGACGATACGCTCGTTCAACGATTATGGCTGGATAGAATTCGTGAAAATTTACGAGCGGCTACTGCACAGCTAGGAGCTGTCGCCTTTCATCAGGTAAAAGCAGTAGGTACATTCTTTGATGCCAAGCACCAATTAGAAACCCAGCGCTTATTTCAAACTTTAGCGGCAAGAGCCCATAAAGATTACCACCCTAGCGAAGGACTATGCGAAATTGGAACAAGTGTTCGCTCTCTGGCCGCATCTAATAGAAATGCTGATTTAACAACTGGTGTTATTTCAAATCGCGCTATTGATCGCCAGTCCTTGTCAAAAGAAACTATCTCTAAAGAGGGTCAAGATTCTGATGACCTTAGTCGTTTAAAACAATTCATCGACTTCTATTGTGATCCAACAGATCACGCAGGTAACTTGAATTACTTATGCTTAAATGGCGGCGGTAATGCGAATACTTTTAACCGAGACATTAATTATACTGAAACAGTCGGGCGTCATTTAACAATTGATGCAGATTTTTTAATTGCAGCCAACAGCGACACTGAGCGCGATTTATTTGCACTAAGTAATTATTTATATGCTCATAACGTAATGCCTACTGTTGGTGCTTCGTTATTGGTCACAAATAATGTCCCTAACGAAAATGCGTCAACAGTCTATCTAGATGCGCGCGCATTAACTGCAAAACGTAGCGTGGCTGTTAATAGTTTTGCGGCCATTGCAGGATTAAAATCTAAGGGGGAAATAGGATCTCAGCCTTTCATCTATTCCATCATCAGAGAAATGGGTGATGCCCCTATGACAGCCCTTGAAATTGAAAAATATATTGGTGATAGACCTAGTTATCATGCACAAATGGAAGTGCTTACAA
The DNA here is from genome assembly GCA_023301585.1 of Alphaproteobacteria bacterium. Classification (GTDB taxonomy): domain Bacteria; phylum Pseudomonadota; class Alphaproteobacteria; order Micavibrionales; family Micavibrionaceae. The sequence continues at coordinate 11,522 of JAMASZ010000029.1, forward strand.
AAAAGCTTCGCCAAAACCCACTTTATTACACAGAGCTATACGACAAGCCCGCCAATGTGCTGCGTAAGGACGTAACAACACAAGCAATCGAATTGATGCAAAAACGCGACATCTTCCGTAGCCTCCTTCGTAGTGAAGCAATATTATCAGTTATGTTAGAAACAGCATTGATGGAAGAGCAAGATACTGTCGATAATGAAATTAAAAAACTTAAAGATGAAGGGATAGCACGCGCATTTTGATGAAACAAAAATCCTTACATATATTTAAGCCATGCTTACAAATGATTTTCGTATTTTCATTTGTGATTCTATCTTTTGGTGCTTTAACAAGACCAGCATTAAGTGCCGATTGTTGCTCAACTTGTAATTCATTCACGGCCTTGTGTGGTGCGCCTGGTTGTGGGTGTCAATCAACAGTTGAAACACCAACAACAATTTCGCACATCACAGATGAATTAAGAGAACATCAAACATGGTGGATTGAAGATTTATGGGACGGCACAGTTCTACCAAGCATGCTGTTAATGACAGAAGAGTTATCGACGGTTGCTTACCAGCAGATAAATATTATTGGAACTTTCTTTGATGCGAAGCACCAATTAGAAACCCAACGCCTATTCCAAGAGTTAGTGGCGCAGGCACATAAAGATTACCACCCAAGTGAAGGCATGTGTCAATTTGGAACGATGACTAGAACACTCGCAGCCTCGACACGTAACGCTGAATTTAACCAAGTGGCGTTATCTGCCCAATCACTTCAAAGGCAATTATTAGCTGGAAATACAATAAGTGTGGAAAGCGAAAAGTCTGACTCAGTTAGTCGCTTAGTTCAATATAGAGAAGTATATTGTAATCCAGCAGATAACAGTAACGGATTGGGGCTCTTATGTTCTAACGGAAGCACACCACAGCGTTACAACAAAGACGTTCACTACCACAATACTATTGCCGATCCTCTTACGCTACAAATTGACTTTACGCCAGATGCTGATGGTGACCATACGGCGCGCGGCGCAACAGCCGATGAGGAAGATGTCATGGCGCTATCTTCTAACTTATACGGTCATAAAATTTTACAGCGCATACCTGGTACGTCTCTCGATCCTGGTCCCGACGACGATGAAGTTGATGGTGCTTTATTGTACTTGGACTCCCGCGCGCTCGCGGCAAAACGAAGTGTCGCCCAATCTGCCTTCGCTGCTCAAGCAGCAATGCGCTCCCAAGGGGAGCCAGAAGTTTACCATTATTTAGAAACGCTTTTAGAATCTATGGGTGTTGCGCCCGATGTTACTCTTGGGCTAGTCGGCGATAGACCAAGTTACCATGCGCAAATGGAAATTTTGACAAAAAAGATATATCAAAATCCAAGGTTCTATACGGAACTATACGACAAGCCGGTTAACATTGACCGTAAAGAAGTTGCTATGCGTGCTATAGGGTCTATGCAAAAACGCGATATGTATCGCAGCCTTTTAAGAAGTGAGGCAATTATGTCAGTATGGCTAGAAACACAAGTCGATGACTTACAAGAATTTTATACAAACGAAGCTGGTAAAGCGAAAGACGAAGGAGTGGTTATTCCGCTTCCTTAATAAGGCAGCAGAGCAATATTTAATATGAGCAAAGAAAAAGTAAAAACAAGAAATAGAGTTTTAAATTATGGTGTCGCTGGCGTCGTGATTATTTCTCTATGCTCATTTGCACTCTATAAAACAAACACAAATAGGCCGTCTGAAATAACAGAGAGCTCTATTGGAAATAACGCCTTTTCTGATAAATTTCTCAATATTTCATTAGATAATAAAGTGAGCATTCGTTACCAAGATATCGCAACCAAAACTTTATCAGAAGACGTTAAAACGCTTGATTCAAAGGGTAGTTTAACTGTAAGTGCGAACGACAATGTTATCTCAAGGGATAGTAATGTATATGACGTATCTTATAGCTTTACTTTGGCTGATAACGAAGTAAGTGATGTCATTTTATCCGTCGACAAAACAACCAACACCATAAATTCTAACTTGAAAAACCTACCGGTAAATTCTCGTGTTACATTGTTTTACAGTGCCGGTATGCTAGAAAAATCAGTCAATGTTGACTGGGCCGGTAACATACGTTTTACGCATGGATTACAAAACTTTAAAGACGACAAAACATTTTGCGTTATGATACAGAATAATTCTATCTCAAGACTGTGCCATACAATTCCAATGGCAAGGAGGGCTTCATAATGAATAAGTATACTCTCCATATTATAACAATATTAATTTGTTTAATCATCTCTGGCTCAGGTAACGCTAATAACCAGCCTGCTACACCACCGCCCGTGCCTGCCACGCCATGTAACACCGCTTTTGATCACGTTCCCGACCCAAATCCAACTTTTGCACAAACAGCCCTGTTTGTGAACGGGGACCCAGATGATGGGATCAATGGAGTGTTCCAAAGACCTTTCTTTCCTGGTTCTCCAGAAGAACAAGCAGCAATTAATGGGTTCGGAGGATATATTTCTGGTGATAATTTTAGTAACTACTACGGCCCTGACGGCACTCCAATAGGGTCTATTGGTCCATTAGCGGGTCCAGATCCTGCCATTAATGACTTTGGAACTGACGTGGCGTTTCAATTAGGGAATGCTTTTGGTCTTGTAGCCAACGCAATTACAAACGCTTTAAACACAACAGGCAAACAAGTTCGTGATTTAAATTTTACAATCATTTGTTATTCACCGTGTGATTTAGGAACATTAGGGAATGTTTTAAATATTAACACGGCGGTTGTAGATCCAATAACAGGAGAATACCAAGGTATTCCGCAAGAAACAGATTTATTAATTGAATGGGATATGGGTGACAACTTTGGTAACCTATGGACGCGTGAACTTGGAAAGATATTAGCGGAATCGATTGTCCCTCACGTAACTCAAGAAGTGCAAGATCAGGTCGATAATCAGCTGGCAGCTTGTGGGCTTGATGGATCCGATCAAAGTTTAGATGGACTACCAACCACTGGGTTAACCGCTAATACAGGTCCCGCAACCGCCGCATTGCAAGCTTGGCAGGAAGCTTTCCAACAGATGACAGCGGAAATTCATACCAATATGATTGCACAAACCGAAGCAATCGGCATGTTCTTTGATGCGAAGCATCAATTAGAAACCCAGCGCATATTCCAAAAACGTGCGGCGCGCGCGCACAAAGATTACCACGTTAGTGAACAAATGTGTGAAATGGGAACCTTTACACGTGACCTCGCAAACTCTGATCGCCGCTCTGACTTGAGCGCAATGACATTAAGCAATCAAATGCTTGCCCGCGGACTCGGCACGGGTGGTCCAAAAACTTTAACAGGACCAGAGAGTGATGAACTATCACGCCTAAACGCATATATCGACACTTACTGTAATATCAGAGATAACGCTGGGCAGAATGATCACCTATGTGCCACGTCCAAAGGGGCGGCGCGACAGAACAAAGACGTTAATTTTACACAAACAATTGATTTGCCTCTTACCTTGAGTGTTGATTTTATGGCTGGCGGCACACCCGCAGATGAACAAAATGTTTTTGCCTTCTTGGATAACCTTTTCTTAAATGATGTTTTCCCATTTGATGCAGAAAACAAATCTACTTTGGCAAAATATATTATACCACTACAAGATAAGCGCTCTATCATAGCAATGCGCTCTGTTGCCCAAAGCACCTTTGCTCATATTATTGCTCAGAAATCTCAAGGGGGACCACATACGCGAAGCGCGACACCTTATTTATATTCCCTGATACACCAGATGGGCACGCCCGGAACGATGACTCTTGCTGTGATTGAAGACTACTTGGGCAGTAGACCAAGCTATTTTGCGCAAATGGAAGTCTTAACTAAGAAAATCTATCAAGACCCTGAGTTCATCGCTAATTTGTATGATAAGCCAGCAAACGTGAAAAGAATCCGTACGGCTATGACGGCTATTAAGCTTATGCAAGATAGAGACATAAACGAAGCCCTAATGCGTCGTGAGATGCTTTTCTCAATGATTTTAGAGTTACAGTTGAGAGAACAGCAAGTTGATGTTCACAACAGCTTTAATACCTTCTTCTTCCAGAGCCCTCAGTAAAAACCTCCACAGAACCTAGCTATTCTGCTTTTCTTTTAGGCAAGTGATAAATAACAATGCTTCAAAGGCAATGAGATTGCTTAGGTTGGCATTATAATTGCAACACTCTCTTTATGAATGTGGATAACCGCTTGTTATTAAGCTTTGTTATTCTAACCATTAAAGAGGAAAAACTATGTCATATCAGTCACTTAATACGGCTATCACTGGTTTACGGGCGGCACAGCAACAATTGAACGTTATCTCCAATAACGTCTCAAATGCAACGACTCCGGGCTATAATAGGCAAATTTTACCTCAAAGCGCCCAAGTATTAGGCTCAACAGGCGATGTTATCGGTGTACGCACTAGTACTGTCATTCGTTCTGTGGATATGAATCTGCAACGCGACTTATGGACACAAGTAAGTGCAACCAACGCACTTGACGTACAGGTTAGCTACCTTCAAAAAATTCAAGATTTTCACGGACCGCCAGCAGGAGAGTTTTCTATCGCTGCTGAATTATCAGACCTGAAGGACAGCTTTGCAGCACTTTCAGATGAACCAGACAGTGAAATTTCATTGCAACAAACATTAAACCAAGCACACAT
>JAMASZ010000030.1 GCA_023301585.1 Alphaproteobacteria bacterium
TTTCAGAATATTGCTGTGCTGTCATCACGTAATCTGTCTTCAAATATGAATCAGCAGCTTTTTGAGTTACGTTTGTTGTAGCTCTCAAAGCATCAGCAGCTTCAATAACATTTTGCTTCTGGTTTGAAACAGCAGCTTGCTGTGCACGGATAGTGTTAAGAGCAGCTGTAAATACATCTTGCGCTAAACTACGACCAGTATCGGTTGTTAAATCAGTTGTTTGGTTATCTGCAAAATGAGCTACTAACTCAGCTTTAGCTGGAGCATTACCCATAGCTGCCTCAAGTGCAGTTTGTTTTGCTGTACCTAAAGTAACACCCGTATTATGTGCAAGGAATATCTGCTCTGCAGCATTACCAATTGCACCACCATTAGCAGCAGCAGCACCATTTGCAGCTGCATTAACTGCAGCACTAATTGTAGCAAGATCAGCGCCAACATTAGCAGCTATCGCAGCATCTACTGCATTAGCAATAGCAGCTGTGTTAGCATCAGCAACAAAATATGTATGCGCTTGAAGTGTTGCATTTAGAGTTGCTCCACCAAGTAAATTAGTTGCTATTGTTCCAGCAGCATTACCAATTGCACCAGCATTAGCAGCAGCAGCACCATTTGCAGCTGCATTAACAGCTGCAATAATTGTTGCATTATCATCACCAGCTTGTAAACCATTTACATATGCAGCAGCAGCTGCATTACCAATAGCAGCTGTATTAGCATCAGCAGTAATGCCTGCATCAACTTGTATAAGTGCAGTAATATTAGCTGTTAAATCTGTACGTAATCGGGTATCTAATAGATCAAGCCCTGTTGCTCTTTCAGCCTCAAGACGAGCAAAAGAACTGTTGCCACTGCGAGTTGCAACTATAGCTGCTGCAAGCTCATTAGTAGTAAGTGCTGCTTCCTGTGAAAAGTTAGTTCTAGCAGAAACTGCATCAGCAAAAAGTGCCGTATCGTTATATGCTGTAGTTCTAGCCATATTTCCAGCAATCCAATCATTTATTGCATTTGCAGCTCCAGTTCTGAATAATTTTGGTGTACTAATATCACCAACTCTAATTGTAAATCTATCTGCAATAGATAGACCAACTTGTACATCAACTTTTCCTGCACCACCTGCAAGTAAAGCTTTACCATCAAAATCAGCTGTTTTAATAAGAAGTGCAACTTGATCTTTCTTATCGTTTAAGTTCTTCTGTAGAACTGCTAACTTATCCTGTGAAATTGGACCAGAACTTCCAATTGTCTTTAGCCCTTCTTGTAGTGAAGTACCAACTGTTTTTAAATATTCGTCTGTAATTGTTAGCATATTAATACTGTATGCAGTATTTTTTGCTATCGCTCCAAGAACAATTTCACTATCTCTTAGTGAACTACCAAGGAAGCCATCAACTACTTCTACGAACTTATCATCACCAGTAGTCAAGCTTTCTCCTAGACCAGCTGCTGTTCTACTAGCTGCTCCTACTTCTCTTGATACTGTTCCTGTTAAATCATTTCCTAATGTTAATGTCATTATTATTTACCTATTTTAGTTTAATTATTAAAAGCAGATTTTAATCTCCGATTAATCCACCCCTTAGTTCACGCCTAAATGCCCAAATTGAACTTACATATAATTATACTATAAATTACAATAAAAGTCCAATATATAGAGTCTCTAAACGTAAAAGCCTATGGATATACTATTATTTTTGCCCAAAAGCCTTGCAAGTATAACAAGCAATAACTATGCCATTCAAGCGAAGGGTTAACAAAAAATAACAAGGATTAATAGTTTATTTTCAAATACTCGTGGTACCATAATTTATCATAGAAAGAGTTAGTAAACTATCCAGGCAACTTAACATGTGTATCTCTAGGCCATATGGATTGCCGCGCTAACGCTTGCAATGACGGAATTGTTTTTGACATTATTATGGATTGATGCAGTCACCTTGCTCCTTTGCAAATGACAAAAATAAATTCTAACAGCAGCTTATATAAAGATTTCAAATAATTCAATTAATGCTTGCGAGCACATAAAAACTGATATATATTACGTTTGCTTTCGGCATATGGGGGTGTAGCTCAGCTGGTTTAGAGTATCTGCCTGTCACGCAGAGGGTCGCGGGTTCGAGTCCCGTCACTCCCGCCATTTTGCCGAAGTTCCGTGAAATTAAGCCTCAAAATAACATTATCACTTATGACGATTGTAAAAATCAAGCAGCTAGAAAATGCAGATGGGCTACAAATGCCACACTATGCAACAAAACAAAGCGCTGGGCTAGACTTACCTGCCGCAATAGAGGGTGATATAGTTATCAAAGCTGGGGAGAAAAAAATTATACCTACAGGAATTGCCATTGCATTACCCGCAGGTTGTGAAGCACAAATCAGACCAAGATCTGGACTTGCTGCAAAGCATAGCATAACTGTACTAAATTCACCTGGAACGATTGATGCAGATTACAGAGGGGAAGTCAAAGCAATCTTAATCAATCACAGCACGGAAGATTTCACTATCACTCGCGGTATGCGTATTGCACAAATGGTAATTGCAAAATATGAGCATGTACAATTTGATGAAGTTCAGTCGCTAGAAGAAACTGAGCGCGGCACCAGTGGCTTTGGGTCTACTGGCAAGTAGAATATACAGCCTTTTTATTCTACAAAGCAATATTCTGATAAACGCTAATACCTACTTGCAAAAAGTAAAAGCTAACCTCCCATACAATACCTAATAATTCAATCCGTGCACAGCAAGCTGCTGTTTCAAACCTAAAGCAAAATGTTATTGAAACTGCTGATGCTTTGAGAGCTACAACAAACGTAACTCAAAAAGCTGCTGATTCATATTTGAAGACAGATTACGTGATGACAGCACAGCAATATTCTGAAA
>JAMASZ010000031.1 GCA_023301585.1 Alphaproteobacteria bacterium
TGCGGCGCCGAGTAAAAGCTCAGCTCCGAAGTGAAGGCTGAGCAGCCCCTGGGGAGGAAAATGTCCAGGAGGCCCGTTGAATCCTGGCTGTACACCATTTTGCTGGTTGCAGCCGTGGGCTGGCAACTGACGGAAAGATGGTCTGCAGCCGGCAGATAGAGTAGGGAGTTGTGCCCGTCCAGAGGCCACAGCGTTTGTTGCTGAGGAACTGTGGTGGTCCGGCACACTGACCTGATCATACCGGGCAGGTGATTAAAAAGACCCAGCAGACAGGAACGGGAAGGGTTTTTCCTGTATACTGGTGGTCGTTGGCAGAACCGGATGGCCCCCATCCGCTCGCAGGCGGCCAGCTCGGTCTCCGTGAGCTCGAAAAAGTGAGACCGCTTGGAGTCCGTGGAGAGGGCCAGCAGTGGTTTAGGAGGCGCCACGGTGACCAGGGCGCCGTCGGTGAGCTGGATGGGCGTGCCGAGGTGCTTGTATACCTCGAATTTGGCCCCCTTCATAAAAGCTGGGATGGAGACCACCAGGATGGTCTTCCCCGAAGGGAGATGCTGGAAGGAACATGGGAGCTGCGCCAAATCCAAGGTGGAGTTGGCAATTAATGACAACCCACTTAGTCGGGCCTCGTTGTTCAAGTCGTCAAGGTGTTGTTGGAGGACACCCGCCTTGAACATAGCGAGGGGCAACCTGTGGGTTGTTATGACAGAGAGCAGGTTACTGGCGGCCCGGCTAAGGACACGCAAATCCTCCATGAGTGCCCCTTGGTAATAGACATTCATGTTGATTTTGTTGTCCAACCCAGACAACGCAGTTACCTCTTTCTCCATGAGTCGCTCGGTCCTATTCAGCCTGGCAGAGTTGAGGGTGGCCATGTGGGAGGTTGAGTCCACCGTCCTCATGATTAGCTTCTCCTCGGCGATGACTGACTTGAGGGAGTCGGCGTTTTGGTCGCCGAAGAGGGCTGTTTCCACCTCTCTGTAAATAAAGGCACCTGCGGCGAGGCCAATGGCGCCGATGCCGGCCTGGCGGGGGTCGCGGTTGACGTAGTCCGTGTCGGTGGAGGTGCTGTTGGGGATGTGGGAGCCGATGGAGCCGTTGCCGATGGAGGTGGAGTCGTTGCCGATGGAGGTCGAGGCGCTGCCGATGGAGGCGGAGCCGTTGCCGACGGGGGCCGAGGCGATGTCGGCGGAGGCGTTCGCGGCGTCGGCGGATCCGTAGGTGGGGCCGGAGGCGTTGACGGCGGACTTGGTGGTGGCGGAGGGGAAGAAGAGCGGCTCGAAGTTGGAGAAACCTGAAAAGGCGAAGTCGCGGGGGAGAGCCAATTATCATCTATTTCCTCATTTTGTACGGTGTGACTCTTTTTTAACCGATCATTACTTACCCGCCAAGTGCGCTTTCCTGGTGCTGTAATTGTAGAAGTTTTAGACCCGGGATGCACGACCGAAAATGGCCCGCTATATTTTTTTTGTAGTTTTGCGTTCGAAAACTTTTGTAAAGGAAGAGTGCTAAGGAAAACCTGTTCTCCCTTGACAAAAAGATTTGGCCTGGCTGCATTAGCTCTATTATACTGTTCAGTGTATATAGCTTTGTACTCAAGGTTATTTTCCTTGGCAAGTTCTCGAGCTCGAAAAAGACGAGTGAGTTGATCCGCGTTGGTCGCTGATTCGTCGTACGAAATATAGCGTTCAAGATCGAAAAACGGGATGTGTGGGTCTATCCCGAAAACAAGGGAAAAAGGCGTAGCTTTTGTAGCTTTGCTCACCGAAGTGTTGTAGCAAAAGCGGATGCAAGGAAGGAATTGTTCCCAGTCTAAAAATGGGGCCTCGAGAAAAGCTTGCAAATAGCGCTTAATCGAGAGATTGAATGTCTCGACTTGCGCGTTGGCCTGAGGATGATAGGGTGTAGTTGTGTTATGCAATATCTGAAGTTTTTTGAACAGTTTTTTAGTTACTTGCCCTACGAATTCCATCCCATTATCTGAGATGATGGTGTGGGGAGTAGAATACCTTGTGATCCAGTGATCAAAGATGGCCGCAGCAACGGAGTTTGACGTTTTGTCCTTCAATGCGACAAGCTCGCAATATTTAGAGAAGGAATCCGTGATCGCTAATATGTAGTTGTTTTTGTTTTCAGAAGTGGCCAATGGTCCAAAAAGATCGACATGAATTCTATGATTTACATTAAGAGGTTGTTCAATAGCTTTAAGAGGTGTTTTGTTGGGGTGGTTATAGGGTCGAGTGATTTGGCAAGTTGGGCAAGATTGAATGTGTTTTTTGATGTCATCATTCATGAGAGGCCAAAAGTAGCTGTTTATTATTCTGGTGTAAGTTTTAAAAATTCCCATATGTCCTCCCAGGAGGCTATTATGAGCTGCTTGAATTATGGCAGCCCTAAATTTTTCGGGAGCAAAAATCGACTTTTTTCCAGATTTCGAGACGCGAAACAAAACACCTTGTTGTAGCGTAAAAGACGAAGAAAGTGGTTTTGAAAGAACCGATTGAATTTGCAGGTCTTCTTTTTGGGCCTGTAAAAGGGCATCGTAAGAAAGATCAATTGATGCGATAGGATTCCTGGACAAAAAGTCAGGGACTACATTCAACTTGCCGGGATGGTAAACTATTGTGAAGTTATAAGTCAGCATAAGCTGTTGCAACCTGTTTAAAGTTTTGGTATGAACCGTGGATAGTTTTTCGAGGGGCCGGTGGTCCGTATACAAAAAAAAGTGATTGTCCTTGAGATACGTATCGAAGTGTTGTATTCCCCATACACACGCAGTGAGTTCCAAAAGAAACACTGTGTAATTTTTCTCATGTTTGACCAAGCTGCGAGAAGCAAACGCGACTGGTTTTGGGATGTCGTTATGATACTGTACTAAACAGGCACCCAGGCCCCCCGGAATGTCGGAAGAGCCCAAAGAAGCGTCGGTCATGAGAAAATAGCTTTTTTCTGGATCAGGGAATGCTAGAACCGGTGGATTCGTTAGTAATTTTTTCAATTTTTCAAAGGCAGCCAATGCCTGTGGTGGTAAAATACCACCTTTCCACGTAGATTCCTTTTTCAAAAGAGCAGTTAAGTGTTGGGAGATGAAAGAAAAATTAGGCACAGATTGTCTAAAATAGTTGCAAAGACCAGTAAATTCTCTGACCTGCCGTATTGTAGAAGGAGGGAGAAAGTCTGCGATTGCCGAGGTTTTTTCTTTACCCGGAAGGACCCCTTTCGGTGTAATCGTGAATCCCAAATAATTAACCTCAGACTTACCGAAAGCACACTTAGCGGGGTTGAGTTTGAGGTTGTTGGCTCGGAGGCGGTTGAAACATTGTTGAAGATCTCTGAGGTGGTTCACCATTCCTCGGCTGTGGACGAGGACGTCGTCCATGTAGGCGATGGCGCAAGCTAATTGTCTCATGACAAAGTCCATGAGGCGGCCGAAGCTGGCCGGGCTGCCCAGGAGTCCCATGGGGGTGGTGTTCCACTGAAAGGAACCTATTCCTGGAAGGGTAAAACAAGTGTATGGGCGGGACGCCGCATTAAGGGGAAGCTGCCAGAATCCGGCCGTTAAGTCCAGGGAGCTGAAGGTGTCCGACTTACTTCGGCCTACCTCGTCAATGCAGCTTTGGACGTCCATGCCACTATACTTATCTATGTGAGTTTTGTCGTTAAGAGCACGATAGTCCAGGACGGGACGCAACGTTTTGTCTTTTTTAAGGACACAGAAAATCGGCGAATTGTATTTAGATTGAGAGGGTGAAACTACTTTCAATTTAAGCCAATTTGTTAAGTGCTCAACAAGTACCTGACGGTGTGTGGCGGGGATAGGGTATTGTTTTCGATATACGGGGGCGTCGTCTTTTAAATGGATCGAGTGTTCCATTGTTTTAGTGAGACCGAGATCGTGCTTACCATGGCTAAAGATATCGTGATTTTTGATCAAAAGATCTTTCATTTCAGGCGATATATTTTGGAAACAGGCAGTGCCCAGTAAATAATCAAGTTTTTCCTTACTGGGCCCCTTGGCTTGGGGCTCGGTTGAGGCGGGCTTGTCATGGTCCTCGAGGGAAATGGAGGCCACCTCGCCGGGGTCAATGGGTTCGGCGTTGCCCAACCAAGTATTCGCCGGGAGGTGGAGGTCACTGTGGGACAAGTTGTTGATCAA
>JAMASZ010000032.1 GCA_023301585.1 Alphaproteobacteria bacterium
GATGGAATCGGAGCAGCGGGAGCGCTGGCGATTGAGCGTCCTTCCGTTGGCGTTGTGTTCGTCCTCGTGACAGTGGAGGACGAAACCTGCTGATCACCTCGCCCTACGCCCGTTAGCGCAGCCTCAGCCGCTGCCTCCTGCTTGAAGGTGTCAGCGCAGTTCTCAGCCGCAAGTGAATAACAATTGCGGATGACGGGGAGCAGTGACCCCGAAGCAGCAGGTGGAGCGGATGTCTGAGGTGGCTGAGGAAGAGGAGTTTGAGCGTGTCGTTCTTCAACTTCCAAAGCCGGTGGGGGAAGACTCCTTGCTTCTGTTGTAGGTGTAGCGGAGGTTCCCAAGGCGAAGGGTAGAGGTGCAAGCGGCACGGGAATCGGGTGTACGAGGTTCACGTGCGGCCTGATGAGGTGCAACGCCGGCTCTAGGGAATTGATGTCCAGAGACGTAGAGAGGGCACGGTAAAAAGCCCAAAACTCAGCCTCTAGCTCTTCCGCTAGATTAATTGAGCCGGTGTAAATATACACCAGCCAAAGTCCTAAAATCTCAGGGTCGCAGTCTAGCGTCAACTGTCTGTGCACGGCAGCCTCGCCCTGGAGATTCCAGAAGGCGCGATCCAAGAACCTGGAGGCGGCTGCGAGGATCACCCTGTGAGCTCTATAGGGAACAGTCTCGTGGGCTCTTTGCCCTGACGTCGGCGCGGCGACTAAAAGAACGTCGTGGTAGGCGGTAGTGGTGAAATAGTCACCAAAGATCGAGGAGGGACCGAATGCCGCTCTCGTTACTCGCACTGCTGGCCTACCGGCACTATCAACCAGACCACCTATCCTAGGATGGTTGGCTCCGCTCATGCTCGTAGCATCTTGTGGCAGAATGTCCACCACTCATCACTGAACACTTACGATAAAAAGACTCACTATTTCCTACTCACTTGTGTGCTTCTTCGTGTGCTAATTTGGTACGCTTTAAACGCGTCCAGCCACTTTTTAGTCACTTTTAGTAGTCGGTGGAGCAACTCCGGCTCGAAGGACCATTTTCCGCACCGTGCAAAGAACTGAGATGCGGAATAGGTCGGACTCGAAAACCCGCCTCCGACCCCTGTCGAAAGGCGGAAAGACAAGCGCCTTCTCTCAAAAGAAGGATGCTTTCACGCTGAATTGTCTGTTCAAACACGCGGTTTTCATCGATACTTAGCGGACTGTACTTCTAGGTCTTTTTGTGTGACGCTAAAGTCACAATCTATATTTCTCTTTCTAACTGGCAAAACAGTTAAGTGTTTTGCCGTCAATAATTCTCTTATCTTAGTAAGAGAGCACACGAACGAAGACTTGAATGAGGCGGCGAACGGACGGGCATTTTATAGCATAGGTCGTTCTTCCGCCGACCGATAATCTAGATCGATCGGTCAATCGCTACGTAATTCGCCGTTGGTAATCAACGGCTTACTAGCGGGCGTGCTCATCTTCAGGCAAAGGGATAAGGGACAGAGAGAGGAGGTAGGAAGTGGCAGAAAGGAAGGGGTAAGCGGGAAACACTGGGCAGGCGCGCCGGTCGGACGAAGAGCGTCCGAGCGGAACTGCCTGAATGCATATTTTGCGTATCTTGCGTAACGCCGCCAGAGGGCGATACACTCCCCTCGTTGGCTCGAACGACCAACTCTTCTTTCACTCAGTGTTTCTCTTTTCTTTCAGGTGAGTAACCTTCTTGTCACTACTCGGCATCCTCTCGATAGGACCCGAAAGCATATAAATAACGCGAAAAAACCGTCATAGAGCGTAATCAAAGTACGTACAAAATGCGTAAAAATCGTGTAAAAGATGCGTAATGATTGTATCACTTGTGGAACTGTAAAAATAATCTCTCTCTCTTCTCTTCATATTGTCTCTGCGGCACTTTAACAACTGTAGTCGAGTTCATCAGCGCTGGCCGCAGCCGCCCTGGCTCCCAGCCCCTGCATCTGTAGCCGCATGGCCCTCCTGGCCTCCGCCTTCTTAGCCTTGCGACGCTTTCGACAGGCGTAGACGAACGTCGAGACGATCAATACTGAGACTAGTATGACCGTGATCGTTGTCAGAATGGATTCAACCAAGTAAGCATGTGCTGAGACGTGCTTCAGGTGAGGCAGCTTGGGCAGGTTGGGTAGCTGAGCGTCGGCGGGGAGTCTGAACTCCTTGGCCGGGTGGAGAGACTGACTAAGTCTCTCGACGACTGCGTTCAGGATGGGCGGCGGCATGGGTCTCAAGGCAAAGTCGCTGTGCAGCCCTGAATAGACTGTCGGAGCGAAGCTGAAGCTGTCGCTAGACAAGACGCAGCCTGGCGGAACTTTGACAGTCTCCGCGCCTCGGACCACTTCCTCCCTGGAGGTGGCGATGCCCTGGCCCTGGCAGTTGACCCGAACGGTCGTCTCTCCCGTGGCGGACGGAGCCGTGACGATGACCTCGTCGTAACCGGTCTGGGTCAGCGTCTCAGTCGTCTCATTGGACTTGAAGAAGTCGCAGATCTCCGCGGCTGCCGAATGATGAATGAACAAAGCACTCAGGCAGTTGCTGGCCGCGTTCTTCGAGGCCACTCCGGTCAGGCACACGTAACGCCCCTGCGTCCGTTGGCACTGCGCGAAGTCCTCGTCGGAGATCGGGATGTAGACGCTGTTGTCGTAGTCCGTAGCCATAAGGCGAACTCTCTCTCTCAGGCGGACAGTCAGTCCGCTGGGCGCCCGGATCGGCGTGTCCATGAGATAGTACAGGTTCATGACCTCGCTCTCCACTAGGGAGACGTGCAACATAAAGTAGATGACATCCTCCTCAATGAGGAAGGACATCGGTTGCCTGATGACATCGTGAAACTGAGTCACTGCGAGGTCCAGCCCTTTGTGATGCGCCTTCCGACTCAGCTCCTGCACGGACTGGGCGATGACGTCCTCCGGGAAGAACCGAGGCGCCGGCCTCTTGTCGAACAGAAGCGTGGTTAGGTCGGTGGCCCAGGTCTCCATCTCGTCAAGATACGAGGTGAGGTAGAGGTAGAACTCGTCGAGCGAAATCCTTTGCTCATGAGTTGAGAGCCATTTCTCCTCATCGTTCAACTTGTTGACGATCGCCGCGACCGCCTTCCTGTTGTGCTCGATGGAGTCGCTCTGTTGACTCAGCGTGGAGAAGATCCTCCTTTGGTTGTCCGACAGAGTGAATACGTCGTTTTTCAACCTCTCAACCTCATAGAGGTTGTATACGCTGAGTCCCATGCTCACCGCGCTCATTGCGACTCCCGCCATGACCTGTCTCTTGTGGCGTCCGTGCGTGGGAGACGTCACGCTGTTGAGTCGCACCTGCCCCTTGGGCTTCTCGTAGACTCTCCACTTAAGCGGCACCTCGTTGATCTGGTCGCGGCACCCGGTGGAGTGGCAGAGAAAGGCGAACTGGTCTCTTACCCGCCTGATCGGGATCTTGAGTCTCTGGAACGTGTCCGCAAAGGTCAGCTCGACTCCGTGGAGGCGAATCGTGGAGTTGCGGCCGTAGATCCTCTTGCGCTGCTTGACATACTCGTCGCAACGCTTCTCGCTGCTGGACACAGCCTTGGCAATCAGATTGAAGTTGTCGATCATCGGACCGAGGCTGATGCGGGTACCGATGTGGGCGCGGTCTCTCTGCCTCTGCAGCGTGCCCTTCCACCGGAAGGTGTGTGTCCTCCAAGACGGATGGTCTGATCGTCGGCTCCCCGCCGTGGCCTTGGCGACGGTCCATGCCAAGAGCAGATGGATCCAGACATTGAGCTTGGAGAAGTACTATTGTCATGAGTAAGAACAACAGTTAGGTATTGGTGCAGCAAGAATATATCACAGGTTTAACGAGTTACCAGCATGGCGTCAGAAATGCGTATCGGTCGTTTGCGTTGAGGGAAAGGTAGGGAAAGATCGAAGTCTTAAGACTGAGAGCGATGAGGAATAGAGGATGCTTTTTATCACTCTCCCCTCGGATCGCACGCCGGCCGCTTAACGGCCGAAAGAGCGCGCTTTCTCTCGTCTGCGGCGGCCGCCTTAGTGAAAGCAGGCCGCCCTGACCTAGTTTGAAAACTAGTCAGAACCAGAAACAGACAAAGTCAAATGAAGGACAGCGATGGCTCGAACATTCCTGAAGAAGCTCAGTCAGCCCATCCTGCCTTCGTCATGCCTCTCGTCACGCGGCGGTCAGCCTTCTGATCACGCGGCGCTGACTCAGCGGGAGGAACATTCCCATCGTCTCCCACAGGATCGGTGGGAACGATCGATGGAATGTCTCCTTCAAGAAAAGCGAGGTCATTAATGTGTCTGTCTAAAAATCCCCTCGAGGTTCTCACGGTCACTCTCCGAACGAGGCCGTCTGACCCGACGTGCAATTTCTCTACGCGCACGAGTCTCCATGAGTTAATGTTTAGGTTCTTCTCTCTCAGAAGAACAACTTGACCAACTTTAATCTGCGGCATCCTTCTCGAAGCGCTCAATTTAGACACTTGAAATTGCAGCAAATAATCACGTTGCCAAGTTTCCCACAGCCTTGTTTGAAGCAGCCTCCTCGCAATCATCATGCGAGCGAGGACTGTCTTCGCTCCTTCGTCCGTCTGACGGGCCGGATCCTGAGGAATCATAGTCAGCAGCCGTCCTCGAGTGAGCAACGACGGAGTGATGGGCAGGGAGGAATCATCCGCTCCCTCAGGCATAGTCAGTGGGCGATCGTTCAGATACTGCTCCGCCTCCGCGAAAGCTGTAGAAAGCTGCATCGGCGTGAGGTTTTGGTTGGAAAAGGATTTCTTAAAAGCGGATTTAAAACTGCGAATCAAACGCTCAACGCTTCCTTGTCCTTGCGCAGAGAGTTCAATGCCGAATCTCCATTCGACCGCGCATTGCTCTGCGGCTCTACTAGCGATCTCGTTCCAGTCAATTGTCCGGTAGAGATACTTGAGATGTTTATCTGCGGCCTTGTAGGACTTGAAATTGTCCGAATAGCAAACTCTCGGCCTTCCATTGCGAGCAATGGCTCGAATGAAGGCCCGAAAGAAGCTGGCCGTAGAGAGATCTTCCGTGAGCTCAATAGCCACGGCCCTAGTGTGTAGGCAGGTAAATAGACAAGCATAGCCTTTTCGCTTACTCGCTTTCCATTTGCCTCCTTCTTGATATTTGGTAACAACATCGAACGGTCCGGCAAAGTCAGTCATAATGACGTCGAACGGAGCATGAAACTCTGATCGCTCTTTGGGGAGCGGCGCTAATCGCTGCTCCCATTGCCTCGGAGGGTTGCAGAGACGATGTCTGCACTTATACAATATCCGATTAAGTTCATGCTTGCCTCCTTGCAACGCGAATCTCAACCGTAAATTGAAATAAGAACTTTGTTTAGGGAGATGACCGCCCATTTCGTGCAAGTAACGAATGAGTAGCTCGGTCAACCAGTTCTGTTTGGGCAAGATTACCGGATAGATTGTTGCCAGAGGCAGCGTCTCAGACAGTTCAAGTCGAGTGCGCCTCCTAATTAGTCCGTTCAAATCAATTTGGACTCGTTTTGGAGCGAATGTTTTTGCCAGAATGGCTGGATTGGCTAGCTCATCAGCAAAAGCTGAGGCTTGAATTCTGCGAATCCAGAAAAATTCTGCAATGGCGCGATCCTGCGCGGTCAGATAGGATGAGTGCAGTGAGTGCAGGTCATTTTGCACCTCGTCAGCCGTCTGACTGGCTACCCTCTTCTCCCCGTCGAAGGAGGGATTATTTATCGCTCGTTCCCAGTTCGAAAACATCCGGTCCAGCTTGCGCTTTGCAGTGCACTTTCGCAGAACAAATCGGAGGTATCGAATAATGCAAGCGGTTGCTCTAATGAGCCGGCTCCACGTACTATAGTACTCCTGGAAGCGGACGTACCATAGTTCAGTCGGAGGAAGGGAAGGAGGAATGGCCAGCGCTCGAACGGCCGCCGCCGGTTTACCGCCACTTTTTATCTTGGGCGTTTCTCCTTCCTCTGCTTGCTCGAAATCTGCGCCGAGAATTTCCCAAGCTTCTTTTCGCGACAATGCCTTCATTGTCGGCCATTTATCTTCTGGCTGGAGGAGGAAAGAAGGACCAGTGAACCAAATTACATTGTTCTGCAACTCCTGGATCGAACTGCCTCGGCTTAAAATGTCCGAAGAGTTCAGATTTCCAGCGATGTGCCTTAAATTTTCGGCTCCTCCTTTCTGCTCATACTCTTTGAGGCGGTTACTGACCCAAGTAGAGTAGTGCATGTGTCCCCGCTTCGCGCGGTAGTACGTAATAATACTGTCGGTAAAGAACCTGACTTTGTAGAAGAACTCCTTAGGAAAGGAGGATTTGATGAATTCAGCCAATCGAGCTCCCACCACAATTGCCGCTAGCTCCAAGCGAGCAATCGAGAGAGGTTTGTTAGCTTTCACCTTAGCCGATGACCGGGCGGGAGTCGGTTTGCCTTTTGCGAAGATCAAATGACTTTCTTTCTCGCCGACAATGTAAACTGCCGATCCAAAAGCGGCCGCTGAAGCGTCGTTCATGACAGCCAGCCATCGCTTTTCTTTTGGATTGCAACAGAGGCGAGGAAGGACGATTTCGATTGTTCGTCTCGCTTCATCTCGCCATTCTTCCCACTCTTTATTGAGATCGAAGGGAAGCAAATCGTCCCATTGCATGTTTTCGTCATCCCATGTCTTTTGAAACATAATTCGGGCTTTGATAATCCAGGGAGCAACATATCCCATGGGGTCAAAACACGACGCCAACTCACTGATCATAGATCGTTTGGTGGCTTTTCCGTCGGGATGCTTTAACAGCTTGTCAAACGTGAAAGTAATGACGTCCTTCTGAGAGTCCCAGCTGAGCCCCAAGTACTTTTGCGGGCCTGGGACAGCTCTTAAATCAGACGGAATGCCTGCTAAATCCAGGACTTGGTGGTCATTGGAGTTCCACTTGTGCGTGGGCATACCAGCCATGTTCAACAGCACAAGCAACTCTTTCGCCGTCTCGGCCAACTCCTGTATGTCATTGTCAATCGCCGTGACGTCGTCCATGTATAGGAGCTCCAAGAGCGCTTTGGCAGCTCTGACGAACTGCTTTCTGTGCCTTTTGGCGTGCTCGAGCACAACCTTGATGCACTTGTAGGGACTGTCGTTCAGCCCGAACGCCGTGACAAGTGCCTGAAGCATGGTCACGTCGCCGGCAGGCTCAAACTGCCAAACGTATCGTAGATAATAACGATCCTCAGGAGAGACTTTAACTCTCCAAAACATTTTCGACACATCCGTCACTAAAACGTAGGAAGTTTGTCTGAATTTCAAAATAAGTCTGGCAAGATCGGGCAGTAGATTTTCACCTATATGTAAACAATCATTTAAACTGTAACCCGTCGAAGCGCAAACTGATGATGCATTTTGAACAATGCGAACAGGGGAACTTGAAGAAGCTTTGTAAACCGGATGCGTGGGAATAGTGTACGTTGGCCGCTCGAGGCGCCATTCGTTGGGCGGAACAATCTCGGCCATACCCATGTTGAGCTGAAGCATGTAGGCTTCGTTAATGCATCTGGCTTGCGTCTCGTCATTGAGCGACTTGCGCTTGAAGCTTTTGCACACCGCAATGGCGCGATTGAGGTTGTCGTCCAGACAAACCTCAGGCTTCATGCCCTTTTTCCAAAGAAGGCCAACTTCATATTGCTGCGCCTGTTCTGAGTACTTCAACGTCTCGAAGAATCTCTCTTCCGCCTCCATCTCGGCGACGGTCTTATCGGAGTCCTCTTCGACCAATCCCATCTGCTCCAACTTCATAAAGTCTCTGAGCTTGGCAAAATCAAAGGAGTCATCGAGGACAGCCTTGGCTATTTTGACGTGTTCTGGCCTCTCACTGGGCGGACAAATCCCCCAGTAACTACCGCACAGTACGTCTCCTAGACGCGTGCGGAGGACTCGAGGTCCAATATCGTAGTGGGTCTGAATAATAGGCCCAATTTGCAAAGAATAGACAGTTTGAGTAGACAAAATTAAATCGATTCCTACCGGGCCGGTTTGTGGATAGTTCATTGTAAATTTGAAACTTTCCAATCCGGCTTTACTTGGATCCAATCTCACAGGAGGAAATGGTGACGTCGGCGCCGCGCACGTCACTCCCCTCAACGGGATAGTGCAAAATGCTTCATTTAGACTCATCAACTGGAAAGTTATAAGCCTTTCGCGACTCTCTCTTAGAGTAGCGCCTCCTGCAACCGACAATTTCAATTTGTGGAAAACTCCTTTCAAGTTTAGTGCCTTAGCGATTTTTCTTTTGACCAATGTCAGGCCTGCTCCCGTGTCAAGAAGAACATTGATTGCAATCTTAAGGCCCCTGGCCAAGATATAACATTTAATCACGGGGAGAATCGGAATCTCATAGCCATCGTCCAAAGCCTCTGCCGCGATCGGATGGGCGTGCAGTTCTTGATTGGAATTTGAATCTCACCTCTGGTAGCTGGGCAAAACCAGCGGAGCTGCTGCTGTCTGAGGAGCCTGTTGGGCTGCTCCGACTGCTTGGTAAGGCAACATTGCCCTTGTCCCGACGGCTGTTGCCGGTGGCGGCGGCGG
>JAMASZ010000033.1 GCA_023301585.1 Alphaproteobacteria bacterium
ATCTACGGGGCGAAGTGCGTCTAAAACACCAGATAGCCGTAACGATATTGTACTTTATAACAACAGTTGTACTGGCTCAGAATGTAAAGTACCCAACATTCAACTTTATGCAGACTTAACACGCATGTATCAAGATGCTCAAATTGATGGCATATTGGATATGACATCTGGTTTAATTAATAACGTTCTTGATCCCGTTGCGGCACAAGATGCCGCGACCAAAGCTTATGTTGATGCACAGGTTGCTGGCGGTGGGGGATCAATCAATGCTTTATCTGATGCTTCGGCTGATTATACATCAGGTAATATTATTTTAGGACGCCCCTCTGCAACGACCTTAACTGCAGGAGCATTGGACAATATTTTTATCGGCAATAATGCAGGATCAACATCTGCGAACAGTACAGCAACAACTTTAAGAAATGTTGGAATTGGAACCGAAAGCCTTACAGATTTAACATCCGGCGCTAGAAATACTGCTGTCGGCTATCATAGCTTAGATGAAGTCACAACAGGAAATGATAATACAGGTGTGGGTGATTTCGCATTGGCAAACGTTATTCAGGCCAATAACAATGTTGGTGTTGGTAGTGATGTTTTTAATAATAATATTTCAGGTGATAATAATACTGCTCTTGGATTTCAAGCGGCAGGTAACACAGCACAAACCGATGGGCACATGAGTAACAATACTGTTCTTGGCTACCGTGCAGGTTATAATTTTGAGGGAGGCGCAGTTGCAGGAACAGGGCCAGATAATAATATTATACTTGGTTATCAAGCAGGTGATTTAATAACAACAGGAGATAATAACATCATTATTGGTTATGATATTGATTCATCCAGCGCAACGGCTTCCGAAGAACTTAACATTGGTGACCTTATTAAAGGTGATTTAGGAATAACTTCTGGAGACCCAAAAATGGGTGCCGCAAAATATTGTGATGAAAATTTAGCGAACTGTTTTGTTGCAACCGACGTTTCAGGTCTCTCAATAGACAGTATTCATGATGGGGATAGTGACACTTATGTTGGTACAGAAATTGGTACAACGGATGATGATACTATTCGTTTTGGTACGGCAGGCGTTGAACGTATGAGAATTACCCCTGACGGCAGTATTGGAATTGGTACACAAATCCCATTGGGTAGTGCTCATTATTCAAATTTTGGTGGCACACTTCAAAAAAATGTGGCGATTGATTCACCTACTGCTGGTGACAAATTAGGATTTTCTTTATCCGTATCAGACGGCACTAAAAACCCAAGAGCGTCCTTTGTACTTGATGACACCCTTAATGAATGGGGTTTATCCCAAACATACAGCTCAGGTGGTGCCATGGACTTTGTGATTGAAAACACAAGCGATGTTTTAAGAGTTAAACCAAATGGCAATGTTGGAATTGGTGGAGATTTTACGTCTGATACGATTGATAGTGTATTGCACCTTCAGACAGGAGACATCCGCCTCGATGGTGGTTTAGGAAATCAAGCAGGATGCATCCGATTTAATGACGCGACCGATGCCATGCAATACTCGCACGATTGCGCAACATTTTCTGACTTTGGTGGTGTTGCCGCAGGTACAGTTAGTATTGATGCCTTAAGCGATGGTGCAGCGGGATCAAACTACGTTCATCTAGGTACAAATGCAGGTGGCGGTTCAACAGCTTCAGGAAACCTTGGCTTAGGCATTGATGTCTTGCAAAGCAATACAGGAGTTTCGAATACTGCCCTTGGTATATATTCTATGGGATCAAACACGACTGGATTTAGTAATGTTGCTACGGGTTTTCAATCTTTGAATTCTAATACAGTTGGTAATAACAATGTCGCCTTAGGGCGCAATGCGATGTTATCAAGTGTTGCATCACATGTTAATGTTGCCGTTGGTTTTCAAGCAATGCAAAATGCAAACGATACCGCTACCCCGACGGGTGGTAATAATGTTGCCGTTGGTGCATATGCTTTACTAGGTTCGCCAACACCTGCTAATAATACCGGCACGAGTAATACAGCCGTTGGTTATGGTGCCTTACAAGATAGCACCAGTGGTGGATATAACGTTGCAATGGGTCGTGGAGCCTTACAAAATAATACAACAGGAATTGATAATATTGGTATTGGCGCTTATTCTAACGATGCCAATACTGTTGGGGATCACAACGTTGCAGTAGGAACAAGAGCATTGAATGAAAGTGTTGCCATATCTCGTCAAGTTGCGATTGGGGATGGGGCAATGTGGTATGCAAACGATACAACAACACCTGGATTTTCTTATAATAATGCCCTAGGTTTTAATGCTCTTCGTGGATCAACAACCCCTGCCAATAACACGGGCGCTGGAAATAACGCATTTGGTTATGAAGCTCTTTTGAACACAACTAGCGGCAATGCCAATGTAGCAATGGGAACTTTCGCATTAAAAGATAATAATATTGGCTCGGACAACACAGCGATAGGGCAATCTAGTTTAACAGCGAACACGATTGGTGAAAGTAATACAGCCCTTGGTTCTTTCTCTTTGGGCGCGAACACAACTGGTACTAATAATACAGCCTTAGGTGCCGCCGCATTATTAACAAGCACATCTGGTGATGACAATGTTGCTATTGGATCTTCTGCGATGCGCCTTGCAACAGGTAGTGAAAAAAATGTAGCTGTAGGAGCAGAAGCATTAAATATCGTAACAGGAAACAATAACACCGCAATTGGTGACAGAGCAGGTGACGTAATCACAACAGGATCAAATAATACCATGATTGGCGCTGACACAGATCCTAGTTCTGCAACAGCTTCAAACGAACTTAACATTGCTGGAGCGATTTACAGCCCAGATGTTACAAACGGTAGCCTTAGCCTTGGATACGGTATAGGCAGTCCATTAAACGGTGCACGTTATTCTGCCCCTGTGGGAACAGTCGATAGAAACGTTGTTGTCGGCACACAAAATGCAAACGAAACCGTGGCTTTATCTCTTGCTGTCACCGATGGAGCGAAAAACTCTCGTGTCAGTATGTTTTTAGATTCTGCTGCTAATGAATGGGGACTTTCACAAGGTTTTTTTAGTGGTGGCCAATCAGATTTTATTCTTAGAAACACAGCCGAAGAATTTCGTATAGCGAGTGACGGCGATGTTGGTGTAGGTAATTTTAGCGCTGATACAATCGATAGTGCTTTTCACCTTCAAACAGGAGATATCCGCCTTGATGGTGGTTCAGGCAACCAAGCAGGTTGTATTCGCTTTAACGACGCTACAGATATGCTTCAATTCTCACATGACTGCTCATCTTTCTCCGACATGGGATCTGGCGGCGTTGGTGGTGCTCTCAATGATTTAAGCGACGCCTATACCGACTATGTAACAGATAAAAATTTAATTAT
This sequence comes from Alphaproteobacteria bacterium, assembly GCA_023301585.1. Classification (GTDB taxonomy): domain Bacteria; phylum Pseudomonadota; class Alphaproteobacteria; order Micavibrionales; family Micavibrionaceae. The sequence goes on from JAMASZ010000033.1 coordinate 3,385, forward strand.
CGGCCGTACAACGGCAAGTGCTCTTACTGCAGGTGCTGCAAACAATATATTTATCGGCGAGGGGGGCGGTGAAAATATTAATAATACTTTAGCTGACTGGAATGTATCTGTTGGTAATAATGCCCTAATGAGTTTAACCGCTGGTGATAAAAATACTGCGATCGGGTTTAGCGCACTACAATCCACAACAACAGGACTTGGCAACACCGCAATCGGTTGGTTTTCACTATCTACGAACACTACAGGTCAGGGCAATGTATCACTTGGTAGAAATTCATTAACATATAATACTGTCGGCACAAACAACGTTGCACTTGGAGGATTTTCTTTAAATTCTAATGTTGCGCAAAATAATATCGTTGCAGTTGGTCATGGCGCAATGGAATATGCAAACGATAGTGCTGTTAGTACTGACCCACAAAATGTTGCGGTCGGCTTTAGAGCGCTAAGAGGAAGCGCGACGGCATCTGCAAATACTGGTACTCGGAACATAGCAATAGGGTCTCATTCTTTAGAATTAAACACATCAGGATTCCAGAACATTGCCATTGGTGCTGAAGCTTTAGAATTAAACACATCAGGAAGAGACCTTGTTGCAATCGGCGATCAAGCAATGTACAAAAATACAACAGGAATAAGAAACGCAGCAGTTGGTGCACGCGCCCTGGCAGACAATACTACGGGTATGGATAATACGGCATTTGGAACACAAACATTACGAGATAATGTCACAGCCGATGAAAATGCTGCGTTTGGAGTACACACCTTAGTCAATAATAACGGAAGCTGGAACGCTGGCTTTGGTGCATTCGCGTTAGGAGGCAACACATCAGGAAACAATAATACTGGTATTGGTCGCTTTGCGTTGTATGGCAACTTAACAGGTAGCAGAAACACGGCTCTTGGTAAGGATGCCGCATGGAATATGACATCAGGTGACGGTAATATTTTCATCGGTGAAAAAGTTGCAGAGAATCTTACAAGTGGTAGTAATAATATTATTATTGGTCCTGACGGTACAGACGCACCAACTGCAACTTCGTCTAATGCTTTGAACATTGGTAACATGATCTATGGTGATTTAGCAGATAAAAAACTTGCTATAGGAGATAACCGAAATTTTGAAACTGTTGAATTCTCAACAAATAGGTTTCAATTTCATACGGAAGGCGCTGGTGAAGGTGACTTTTCTATTGGATTTTCTGGCAATGGCGTAAGTGGTAAAGCAGACTTAGATCTGTTTAGATCACGCGGCACGATTGCGGCTAAAACAGCCTTAATAGATGGGGATCGCGTCTCCGCTCTTCGTTTCAGTGGTTACGATGGGAATAGTTATGAGAATAATGCGCAAATTGAAGCCATAGTAGATGGTGCGGTTTCAGATGGAGTAGTGCCCATGGCGCTCTTATTTAAAACAACTGCTAGTAGTGGTAGCGCTTCCACACGCATGACATTAAAACCCAATGGCGCATTAAATATAACAGGTCGCGCGGGCGCCGCACCGACATTTGCAGATTTAACCGATCTTGATGATGTTAATACTGCGGGTGTTTCAGGTAACGACTGTCTTAAATACAACAGTGGATCAGGATTTTGGCAAGACCTTGCTTGTGGTTCAACATTCTCAGATGCACGCCTTAAAGACATTCAAGGAGATTACGATAAAGGTTTAAGTGAAATCTTAGCGTTAAAAACTGTGGAATATAACTACAAGGCAGATAATCCATTAAAACTTAACTCTAGCGTTAATCATAAAGGTTTTATCGCCCAAGACGTACAAAAAATATTCCCTGAAGCCGTTGAAGAAAGTGACTCTGGATACCTTCGCTTCAATATGGATAGCATCAACGTTGCCATGGTAAATGCTGTTCAGGAACTTAAAGTAGAAAACGATACACTTCGTGATGAGCTTTCTGAATTAAAGAAAAGCAATGAGGAAATTCTAAAATCAATCGATGCCATTGG
>JAMASZ010000034.1 GCA_023301585.1 Alphaproteobacteria bacterium
CAGATAGCGCAAAGAGTGGGAATGGATAGCAGCAGAGTCTCCCTGCATTCCCTACGCATCGGCTTTGGGTCGGTCCTAGCAGCCGGGGGCACAAGCGAACACGTGACCCAAAGAGAAGGCAGGTGGGCAGCGGGTACGGACACCTTCAAGGTGTACACCCGGAACAACCTGGAAGACTCGGAAGCAGTGTCAAAGAGACTTACCCGGACAGCCGTAAAGAAGCAACGGCTGCCAGGGGTAGGAACTAGATGGGAACGATAAAGGGCTGAAAAGGGCACCCTCCTTAGTGGTCTGTTTTCTACGAATAGCACCTGCGGTGTAGGTCGGTAGCCCTTCTAATCAGCACCGATTAACGGTCCTATCTAGGTACGGGGGGTCAGGGTTGAGAGCTCGATTACGTCTGATTTATCCTCGCGAGAGAGTCGTACAGACCGGCGAGGAGAACGCGTGCTGCTTTTTATCCGACCCCGCACTTGCGCGCTGGGGAAGACTAACGACACCAACCCAATCGGGATACACCAAACAATATTTGCGTGAATTGAAGAGAAGCGAAGCGGATCGTCAATGAGGAAATATGGAGAGGTGGAAGAAGATTGCTATGATAGAAACGTAGCCCCGTATAAAGCAGAGTTCGGGTCAACCGAAGAGGGGGGCCGGAATGACGGGGGGGAGGTGCCATTAGGAACCAGTATACGGGGCGCCCCTGGGGGAAAGGCCGTGACCAGTTTGTTCGGCGCGTGCACGCACGAGAGGAACGCGTTAGAGCACACCAGCGCCCGAGACAAGAGTCCGAACTGTCTCCGGCGGCGTGAGAGCACAGCAGGTTTCTAAGGAGCGGCGGCGCAGCAGACCGGAGGGCGCAGGAGCGGACCGACGCAGACGAGGAGCAGACAGCTGCTTCTGCGGCGGCCCGCGCGCGGTAGGAGATCGACCGACCTCGCGCAACGTGAACCCGGTGAAAGGTGAGAGCGCGCAAAGGGACGCGAGCAGCAGAGATGGGGAGAGAAGCAGGAGGAGAAAAAAAAGGGAGGATCGCGGGCGAGGGACCAAATGTTTAGGAAAAGCAAGCAACCAGTCGTGAAAGGTGACGCGCGACAACGTGACAGCCCCACAAACGCAGACCCACCCCTTGTTGATTGTGGGGCAAACGTGAGTGCGCCCTCCTGCAGCAGCTGTTACCACGCTCATGTCAGAATCGTCTTTGTGTCCATGTCGCACAAACGCTTATCGCGGCGTCTGTGATCATGTTAGAGAGACGTCAGGTGCGTATCGCCGCTCTGCTGTCTGCTGTTTTCGCGTGATCATCTCGCGTGGCTGCCTAATTGTCGTTCGCACGTCTTACGTTAGATAGCACGGGGTATGCGCTGTGTGGGCTGTATTTAATGTATACATACATGCACTAGACACGGATGTCTGCCACAGCCGCCGCTGGTTTCAACTCCGCCCAGAGAGGCTTCATGTTTTACGCGATCTGCATTCCGCTCCGATTGACGCTGGCGGCCGCCGTTTACAATTATGGCAGCAACGTGCTTGTCAAAAGCACAACTGTTGCCATGTGCCTGCTGTCTCTCTTTCTAAACTCCTACCGCATTCGTGAACAAGGTGCGCAAGTGTGGTGGAGTAGGCGTGTGCACATCCTAACTGGCTTACTAATTGTATTATCAGTCATCGTCTCACCGAAGCCCGGCGTACCAGCCGCGCTTCTGCTGACGGACACGTTGTTTGGTTTGAGTACGTCTTTTTACAAGCAACCATTCCACGTGCAATGATCTGATCTCTCCGTCGTCGAAACATATTGTGCGCATCCGTTATCACTTTCGGGTCGCGCGCCGCTGCTGCAGTGAGCGATGACTGAGATGCAGCAGGCGGATCCTTTGGTGCCGTGGTGGACGCGGAGAGGGAAGCATGGTTCTCCGGTGAGTTGCGTCTTCCTACAGCCAGATCCGACGAGTGCGCTTCTGTAAATCGTAGTCGCAACCCGGCCTTTCAGATTAAGCACAACCCTCGCGCCAATTGCTGAATCCCGGCCGTAATTAATTCTGGCCTGCATTTTCTCGTTGTGCAGATCCCCAGGTTGCAGCTGACCGGGCGAGATCTAGAAAGCAGGACCTCAGGCCTCGGGCCCCGAAGGAACCATATGCGAAGCTTCAAGATATTTTCAGAGGCCGAGGTAAGGGTTGTGACGTGGTCTTTGTGCGTGTTTCCGTGACGCTGTGTGCTTGTGTGTTTGAGCAGGCAATCGAAGACCTGAATCAATCACCACGCTCCCCCCCCCTGTCTCTTGCTGTGCGTGTTACTTAATTTAGATTTCTGGCTTCCTAGCGTGGGATGATCTGACGGATGACGCGCTCGAGAAGAAGCTCGTCGACTTCACCCATCTATTCCTGGCACGTCTTCCTCCCACTCGTTTCTCCACTGTGAGAGACGAGTCCTTCGACACCGCGCGACTGAACTCCTTAGAGAAGACCCCGACGATCGAATCCGTAGCCTGTTTTCTCCACGAGAATCCACTTGTTGACCGCGCGAGAATTTGGAGGAAGGTCATCTCCAACGTGAGGGGGGGCGCCGGAATAGACTCCAGCATCTTCTGCGAAAAAGAAAACCAGGTGGCTTTCGAGGCCTGGGTAGAGGAGCACGGGAGCGTGCCGCGGAGCTTCTCAAGAATCCGCCGACTCCAATGCAGGGCAAGTGTTGGTAGATTTTCAGATCAACGTGCACGCGCGGGATGGTGGTCCAGTTGTATTATAGTCTTCACACGTGTCACCAACATTTGCGCCTTTGTGCCGTGTCGTTTTTTGTGTTGTTTACACGTACCGCCCCCAGGGATTCGCGCCGACCTTCGGGCAAGAGAGTTCCAGCGAAGAAGATTTGTGTGGCGAGGGCGGGGGCGGTGGTGGGGACGACGGCAACAGCGATGATGTCAGTGACGGGGGAGAGAGTGGCAGCTACGAGAGGAGTGCTTCCGACGGCACGGGTTCCAGCCCGAGCGACCGCCGTGGACCAACCCTCCGGACGCCGAACACCAATCCGTGTCGCTTAGTAAGTTTAACCCTGAGTGTTGTTTTGTCGCACTTCGGCTTTATCGATATTTCAATGCCTCTTTTTTGGCGAGTCTTGTCATGACATCACCCCGCCCTTTCTCCCGTTCGTTTGCCAATTGTGATTTTGCCCGTGTGTTCTTGTTGATTATGTCGTGCAGCAACTGCTGGACACCCTCTTGTCAGTAGTAGGCGGCCTTTGCCTCTTTTTCCAGTTGGGCGCCGCTGGAAATCTGGGTTGCTTCGAAAATGTCAAGTCGTGGGCGCAGAAAGCTGCGCGGGCATTGGGCGTGAGGGGAGACATCTGCCACGACACGAAACGTGTAAGCAACGACGTATTCGAGACCTTCCAGACGTGCCTTGATCAAATTGAGACAGAGACGGCCCGAGGGTCCTCCAACCCACCCGGCGACGCCGCCGACAACGACAAATCTCTAGAGATGTTCGGTTTGGCATACGCGGAGGCCCTGCGTGTCGTCTGCAGCCCGATCGCCGACACCCAAACCTCCAGCATCCCGATCACGCGCGGGGAGGACCCTCCCTGGCAAAAGGAGGGCGACCTGCTACATGAGGATGAGGTATGGTGGTGTTGCCGTCATCAGTGATTTGGATGAGCGCCCGTGCTCTTTAATCCTTCTCACCGCTGCGCATATGTCCTGTTTAAAACCACCCCAATGAAATACAGTTTTGGGATTGAATACCCGTCCACTGCAGGGGGCATTGTTGCAATTTTGTTCGTACTTGCGATCACGTATTGAGTTTGAAAGTGGGTTCAACACACTCTTCATTTTCGTCTTGATTTGGTCTTGTTGCCGGCCGGCAGATTGTGTTTACTTTCCGCCGTACTTTCCTCTCCCTGCGTCTGTGATGTTTGTCAAAGGAGGAGAAGGTAAGCAGGTCGGATGGGTCGTACAAGACGTACTGCGACATGCACAACAAATACGTCAAGAACGAGCTGAAGATCACAACACCGGAGGCCACCCAGTTTGCGGAGATGAATTATTGCTTGATCAAAGGCGCGGTTGCGATTCATATTCTAGATCTGATCGAGGAGTACATGAAGAAGCGTGGGGACAGGGGTGTTTTCAAGAAAGAACCCATGTTTACCAAAGTTGTGAACAACGAAATGGATCACGACCACACTCGCCAAATGTTCAACTGTTCGCTGGACTGGGTGATGTATTTCTTGATCGCTGTGCCGGTGACACTAGCGCTGGCGAAGCACGGGCTTCTTCATATTGTCGGTGACGTAAAGAAGCGGTCGGCTCAGGTAGTGACGTATATCGTTTCCCCAGAACACCGGGGTGACCCGATGAAACGTCTCCAAGCTTTCCACGAAGACTTCGCAAGTTACCTGGCTGAGTTTTTCAAGTGTGCGTTCGGCCTCAGTGTTCTGGTCGGTTGCGTCGAGGGGTCGGTGGTTCATCTTATCCCGAAGTCTTACGGAGGAGAGAACGAGGTTGACGATTGGATCAAGGAGGGAAGGTTTGAAAAAATTGTGTTGCAGAGGGGGGAAGCATTGGTCATGGGCCCAGGCCTTATTCATCGCGGTACTGGATACGTAGTTAGGAACTCGAGGCTCTTTGTAGCCTTTCTCGGGGGCGCTAGCAAGGCTGCTAACTTTTTCTTCACCTACAACGTGTTCAATATCAGCACCGGTGGCAGGAAGCGCAAAGTGTCGTCGGGATGAGTGTGTCGCATTTTTTTCGGTAGTTCTGGTCGGCCGAAGTATTTTGCGTTCAAGTTACCTAGTTACTTCATGCAAGCTTGGATAGAGAGAAGAAGGTCTTGTTCCGTGTAAGGTTTAGTCACAACAAACTTCATGCCGCAACCCATGCACTTTTCGCGTATATCTGAGCTAACGCTCGCGGTGACTGCTACAACCGGCACGGCCTCAATTCCCAACTTGTTACATTCGGTGTGTATTTTGGACGTGGCTTCAAAGCCATCGACGACGGGCATGAGACAGTCCATCATGATGAGCTGAAAGTTTCCCGCGGAAGCCACGAATTTGTCGCACGCGTCCGCCCCGTCCTCAGCCTCCGTTATGTTCATATTACTAATGCCCAACTTTTGAATGCACTGCAGTCGTCTGATCAAAATGGAGCGATTGGTCTTCATGTCATCAACAATCAGAATGTTCATGCTTTTTTCCTCCATTATGCCTGTAGCAGAGGTTTGGGGGACAGGCAGTATGGAAGTGAAGAGCATTGTTGTCCCAATACCCTCCGCCGACTCTTCCACGATTACCTTGCCGCCCATGAGACCGGACAAGGTTGTGGTGAGGGCGAGGCCGATACCGGCGCCTTGCATTGTCTTGTCCCCCTGTACAAACTCTTCAAAAACCTTCGAGTGCATGCCAGCCTCTATGCCATGGCCCTGGTCCTGTACACGTATCTCGCACGTATGGTCATCATATTCATATTCGACATCGATTGTGATTACCCCAGAGTCTGAGTACTTGATGGCGTTGTTCACAAGGTTGTCCATGATCTGATTGAAGCGTACTTCGTCCATGAGCACCATGTCAGGTAAATCTCCCGTCGAGAGCCTGATACGAATGCCCTTCTTTTTGGCCGCCAGGCGATGCCTCTTGATGCACTGGGTCAGGATATTTTGGAGGCTGAGCTCTTGCTGTTCGAGTTTGAGCGTTTCCGTTTTCGTTTGACCGAGGGAAAGGATGTCGTCCGTGAGAGCAATGAGTTGTTGACACGTTTTGGATATGACTTTGGTTTTTGCTTCGTCTTCCAACAACTCACATTCATTCAAAATGGTGCAAATGGGCGACCTTATTTCGTGAGACATGCGAGCGATGAACACGGATTGAGCTGCGACTGCGTCTTTCTTCACAATGTCCGTTACGTCGGTGTGTGTGCCGAGCAATCTCCACGGCTCGCCGTCCGGCATCCAGTCGACAACCGATCCTCGGCAAAGAATGTAAACCTGGTGGCCATTTTTGTGCATGTATTTCACCGTCGCGTGGTATGGCACGTCTCCTTTGCTTTTGATGTGTTGTTTAAACATCTTTATTGTAATTTCGCTGTCGTCTTTATCAATCAGATCCCTCCATGCACAAGGGCTCTCTTCCATGTCGTGCTGATCGTACCCCAAAATGCCCCAAAACCTATGGCTCATGTACTCAAATTTTAAAGAGGGAAACCATTCCCACACGCCGTCGGAAGTAAGGTCGGTGAGGTGCACGAGGTCCGAGCTTTGACTCCAGGTTTTGGTATGGGCCGGAAACATCTCCACCAGATCAATTTGTGGTGAAAGATTGACAAGTTTTTGCAAACGGCAGGGGATATGCGATAGTGTAAGGTAGATGGCGGAGTCTGATACAGCAAGCGTTTTTATCTTTCCTATCTTCGCCGACCCCATTCTCGATTTCATGATATCATTGACCTGGACGAAAGTTTCTGCCCCAGAGTCGTAAATCGCCATATACTGGGAAGAGTTTTTGAACGCTTGATAATGTGATTTTGAAAGATGTTTTGCCATACGTTATATATATATATACCCTATCTATGTGCAACATTTTCTATTGGAGCTGCGCTGTGGACGGGTGTGTCGCCCCTCGTGCGTACGCTTGCCGGAAGATAACTCGGGGTGTTGAAGTTGGCGCGTTTGGGTATCCCCATGAGCTCGAAAATGCGTAAAGTGTGGTGGGTGGGTGGGTGGATAGGTCTGAAAAATTGCACCGCTGCCAGTAAATAAGACTGGCTGGTGTTGTCAACTTGAGAAAAAACCAACTAACTATAAAGTATCATCCACAGGTGAAAGAGCGTTCGTTAAAAGGGCAAAAGCACAACCCGCTGTCCGCAGAGGACGGACGACGCTGGACAACACAGGCCTCCGCCGACCGCACAGGGTCTGGGCGACGGAGGTGGACAACGGTGTTGAACTCCCCAAGAATTCACCGCCGTAAACCAGTAGTAAATTTTTGGTAAATTTCTTTCGCGTGGCTAAGCATTAAAGGCCCATATCAGACGCACGCCGCGAAGGCGTCTATCTCTTTAACCGTAAACGGGATCTGCTCCAGAAATCTGATTATGCAAGCATTTTTAATCCTTATAAACATGTTTTCACCGAAAACTCATTATCTCGGCGCGACAAATCCCTATCCAGCTGATTCTTTTTGCACCCTTCGCGACAACGGTGCGCTATGGGACCATGGTGTCATCGCCCGCAGATGCTTGACGCATCAAACTGTTTCTCTCTTACCACCCATGTAGGTCATGAGGTTACCTCCAAAAATCGTTCTACCTGGACACCGGAGTTCGAATCTCGCCCAGCGTATTTTTTTTTTCGTTTTTTTTCCGCCCTTTTTTCTTCTGTTTTTTTCGTCGTTTTTATTTTGGGAGCTGAGCTGTGGACGGGCGTGTCGGCACCCTCGTGCGTACGTGTACACGTGACACGTCAGATAACTCGGGATGTTGGAGTTGGGTCTTTTGGGTACCCCCACCCCCTGGAACGATTGTTTTCTTCACATTAAAAGATCATCCGTTCTGACGCGTACGACTTCCGTGGTCACAAGCTAACTACCCGAAAAAGGTATACCTTGGATACAAAAATCAAAGAAAAAA
>JAMASZ010000035.1 GCA_023301585.1 Alphaproteobacteria bacterium
TTTGAAGCCTTCTCCCAAGCTGATTCTAGTATCTCAAGAAAGTTTGGAGGAACTGGTTTAGGGCTAGCGATTAGTAAAGGTCTTGTTGAAGCTATGGGGAGCTCCATTAACCTAAGTAGTAACGAAGGTGAAGGAAGTACCTTCTTCTTCACTATCAACTTAGACAAAGGTACAGGAAACCCTGTCATTGAAGAACAAGAAGAGGAGATTGATAACGAAAGTGTGCCCGCTTTATCTGTGTTACTTGTTGAGGATAATGAAATAAACAGAAAAGTTGTTATAGGGTTTTTAAGAGACACTAATCATAAGATTGATATCGCGATTGATGCCGAAAGCGCATTGGAGCAAATTGAAACTGAGAATTATGACTTAGTTTTAATGGACATTGAACTACCCGGTATGAATGGCGATGAAGCAACTATACAGATTAGAAAATCTACAAATCCAGACATCGCTTCGCTTCCTGTTATCGCATTGACTGGTAATACAATGGATAATGAAGTGAAGCGTTTCTATAAAGCAGGTATGAATGACATCGTTGAAAAACCTATTGATCAAGATAAATTGATTAGCACTTTAACAGATGCCGCTTACAAAAAATTCTCAAATCCTGAAACGACGCTACCTTCACAAGAAGAAGAAATTGTTGACGACAGTTTAACTATAATCGATACAAAAGAGAGTGTTATCGCGACAACCCCGCCCGAAAACAAAACGGTACCTTCAAAAGAAAACGAAACCGTTTCAGCATCAGGTGCTATATTGAAATCGAAGGCGACAACAGAAATTGAGAAAAATGAAGTTGTAACGCCAATGGCACAATATTTATCATCCCTATCATCAACGCCTGAAAAACCAGTAGCATTAGTCGCTGGTGATGCAGAGCCAGACCAAGCAGCCCCAGCTGCAGTCGAGCAAAAGCCAAAGAAGAAAATGAATTTGAATAGTAGTGCGGAAATTTCACAAGCTGAATTACCTCAACAAACACAACCAACAGCGATAGTAGAAAACCCAGAATTTCCTGTATTTAAAGCAGAAACTCTCGACGCATTAAAAGAGCATTTAGGTAAAGAGGAACTACAAGATATGCTGCGCGACACAATCACAAAGTCTGAAGAAATCATCAATGATTTAACGCAAGCTTATAAAAATAATGACATGGAAGCCGTTGCAGCCCGCGGACATGAGCTTAAAGGGATGACTGGTAACTTTGGGTTGATGGAAATTTGTCACTATTCTGGTGAGATTGAGAAGGCTGTTAAAACTAATGGGACAGCAAATATTGAGAGCCTGATAAACAACCTCCCTGAAATGAAAAAGAGAGCCGAAACGGCTCTCAATCAATGGGTAGATAGTTAAATAATTTAAACTTTAAATTATCCAACAATTTCATCGTCAGCGAAGAAATGTGCGATTTCGATTTTCGCATTATCTTCAGAGTCTGAACCGTGTACTGAATTCTCACCAATGTTAAGTGCGAAGTCTTTACGGATAGTTCCTGCATCTGCTTCTTCTGGGTTTGTTGCGCCCATGATGTCGCGGTTTTTTACAACAGCGTTTTCGCCTTCAAGAACCTGAACAACAACTGGCTCAGAAATCATGAAATCAACAAGTTCGCCAAAGAATGGACGCTCGCTGTGTACTTCATAGAATTTTTCAGCTTGTTCACGTGTCATGTGGATACGTCTTTGTGCAACAATGCGAAGACCGTTTTCTTCGAAACGTTGGTTGATAGCACCAGTTAGGTTACGACGCGTTGCGTCAGGCTTGATAATTGAAAATGTACGTTGTGTAGACATAAGACCCTCTTATTGATTAATTTGGTTAATTCTGGGGTCGTTATATCGTCCTCAACTCCATAGAGCAAGTCTAATTTTAGCCAAGCTTGTTTTCTATCGCGCCAACAGCGTCATTTGCCGCGTCTGGGTTTGCACCGCCAGCTTGAGCCATATCAGGACGACCACCGCCACCCTTGCCACCCAGCGCCTCTGCACCAACCTTAACCAAGTCAACAGCATTGATTTTATCTGTCAGGTCACTGGTCACAGCCACAACGATAGACGCTTTGCCCTCTGCCGTTGCAATTAACGCTACAACACCAGAGCCAAGCTTATTTTTCATCTCATCTGCCATGCCTTTTAGGTCTTTTGCAGGGAAATCAGCCAATACTTTGCCGATAAACTTGATACCGTTAATTTCTTTAACGTCATCGTTTGAAGAAGAACCACCGCCAGTGGCAAGTTGTTTACGCAAAGTGGCTACTTCTTGTTCTAGCTTTTTCTTTTCGCTCATTAGGTTTGAAACACGCTCAACCGCTTCGGCTGGGCTGGATTTAAGGGTAGTGGCTACTTGCCCTAAACGCCCCTCTTGTTCTTCCAAGTATGCTATTGCATTCGCCCCTGTTAATGCCTCAATACGGCGAACACCAGAAGACACGGCACTTTCAGAGATGATTTTAATTAAACCAATATCGCCTGTGCGGTTAACATGCGTACCACCACAAAGTTCAACGGAGTAAGGCTTGTTCGCGCCATCTGCCGTTGTTCCCATTGAAACAACACGTACCTCATCATCATATTTCTCACCGAATAATGCCATCGCACCGCTTTCACGTGCTTCTTCGAGGGGCATAACGCGCGTTACTACTTTTGTGTTTGCACGAATTTCTGCGTTTACTTGTTCTTCAACTTGTTTCAGCTGTTC
>JAMASZ010000036.1 GCA_023301585.1 Alphaproteobacteria bacterium
CAATTATACGCGCGTGGTGCTGGTTATGGTATTCCGGGCGAACAAGTGGACGGCATGGACGTATTCGCTGTTCAAGAAGCTGCAAGACAAGCATTAGATTATGTCCGTTCTGGTAATGGACCTTATATCCTCGAGGTAATGACATATCGCTACCGTGGTCACTCAATGTCTGACCCCGCGAATTACCGTAGCAAGGACGAAGTGGAAGAACGCAAAGGCGAAGATTCAATCGCCAAAGTAAAAGAAATGATGGCTAGTCGCGATGTTGCTGAAGCTGATATCAAAGCAATCGACAAAGAAATCAAAGCAATCGTCAAAGATGCCGCAGAATTTGCCCAAGAATCACCAGAACTTCCACCAGAAGAGCTTTGGACTGATGTACTTGTAGAGGTTGGATAATGACAACAGCAATAGATACAGCTTGGCATGATTTGGAAGAGGCTGCAGAAAACCTGCAAGCCAAAGAATCTGTGTTTTATGAGCTTTTCTTAAATTCAGAATTGTTCTTTGTGACAGATAAAGATCCAAGCGAAACCGAAGAGGGCTCGCGCGTTACTGAAGAAACCGAAGAGTTCAATATGCCAATGGTCGAAGCGGACGGTAAGCTTTACATCATGCTTTTTGACAGCAAGGAACGCTTGGCTGATTGGGCTGACAGAGAAGTAAGTGTCGTTGGCATGCAAGGGGCTGCAATCCTAGAAGGTTTAGAACTGGGTGAAAACGCGCACATAATGCTAAACCAAGGTACCGAGCATTGGAAAGAATTTATTCCTGATGAAATTGCGTGGCTAAAATCTAATATACAAGAAAAGGCTTAAAGCTAAAATGACAAAACTATCTAAAATAGACACGGTTTACAGGGACATTCTTGAAAAAGACAGTGAGTACCTTGAGCTCGTTCTAAACACTAATTTCTATTACTTCGGTAAGGAAGAAAAGGGACGTACATCACCGCTTGTTCTTCAGGATGCGGAAACTGGTATGGGCGTAATTCATATCTATGAGAATGCAGATGACCTTAAACAATACGAACAGCAAGTTCTTGACGATATGGACTTGGCTGATGACGCAGACGTTATTGAGACGCAAGGAATGGATATTTTTAAAGTATTCGGCAAAGAATACTCTTTAATCATCAACCCACATTCTGAATATTACCGCGATTTCTATCCCGACCAAGTCGAAAACATTTTATCTAATATCGAAGAAGTAGAGGCGTAAAAATACAATGACAATAGAAATTTTAATGCCGGCGTTATCGCCAACAATGACTGAAGGAAACTTGGCTAAATGGGTCAAGAAAGAGGGCGACACCGTTGAAGCTGGTGATGTCATTGCAGAGATTGAAACTGACAAAGCTACAATGGAAGTGGAAGCTGTTGATGAAGGCACAATTGGTAAAATTTTAATTGAAGAAGGCACAGAAAATGTTGCCGTAAACACACCGATTGCTGTGTTACTTGAAGATGGTGAAAACGCGTCCGATATTGGTGAAACCTCAAGCACATCAGCACCTGTTGAGCAAACTAGTTCTGAGGAAAGTGCGCCAGCCACTATGTCTACTGACATCGCGTCTCAACCATCGGGCGCTCAAGTTGAAAACCGCGATATTTTATACGCACAAGGTCATGTAATTGAGCCGCCTGTGTTTGACGAAGCACCCTTTATGGCATCAACAAAAACAATGACCGTGCGTGAAGCGTTGCGTGAAGGTATGAGCGAGGAAATGCGTGCCGATAACGACATCTTTATGATGGGCGAGGAAATTGCTGAATATAACGGTGCTTATAAAGTTACCCAAGGCATGCTTGATGAATTTGGTGCAAAACGTATTATTGATACACCAATCACCGAACACGGCTTTGCTGGTATCGGTGTGGGTGCGGCGATGAACGGTTTGAAACCAATTATTGAATTTATGACCTTTAACTTCGCGATGCAGGCGATTGACCACATCATTAACTCTGCGGCGAAAACGCTTTATATGGCGGGCGGTCAACTTGGTTGTCCAATCGTATTCCGTGGGCCAAATGGTTCTGCATCTCGTGTGGGCGCACAACACTCACAATGTTACGCCTCATGGTATGCGCATGTTCCTGGCTTAAAAGTTGTATCTCCATGGAGTGCGGCTGACGCCAAAGGTTTAATGAAATCTGCAATTCGTGATCCAAACCCAATCGTATTCTTAGAAAACGAACTTATGTACGGTCAAAGCTTCGAAGTCCCAACAGATGATGATTATAGCATTCCTTTAGGACGCGCTAAAATCGAACGTGAAGGCTCAGACGTTACAATCGTTGCTTTCTCAATAATGGTTGGACGTGCATTAGAGGCGGCCGAGAAATTGGCGGAGCAGGGCATCGACGCAGAAGTGATTAACTTGCGTACTATCCGCCCATTAGACCGTCACACAATTCTTGAAAGCGTCAAGAAGACTAACCGCATTGTCTCATGCGAAGAAGGTTGGGGCTTTGCTGGTATTGGTTCTGAAATCGCCGCGTTAATCGGCGAGCATGCGTTTGATTATCTAGACGCTCCTCTAAAACGCGTTTGCGCGGCTGATGTTCCATTGCCTTACGCGGCAGGATTGGAACAATTAGCTGTCCCACAAACTGACCAAATTATTCATGCAGCTAAAGAGGTTTGTTATGCCGATTAAAATTTTAATGCCAGCCTTATCGCCAACTATGACCGAGGGTAACCTAGCAAAGTGGCATAAGTCCGAAGGTGACGCAGTCGAAGCTGGTGACGTTATCGCCGAGATTGAAACTGATAAAGCAACTATGGAAGTGGAAGCTGTCGATGAAGGTATTATTGGCAAAATCATTATTCCTGCTGGCACTGATAATGTTGCCGTCAATGAAATGATTGCGGTTCTTCTTGAAGATGGCGAGAACGATAATGACATTGAGCCGTTTTTAAGCGGTGGCGCGTCTTCTGCGTCTAAAGCACCTTCTGCCCCAGCAAAAGCGGAAGCGCCTAAATCAACACCACCTCAGAGCGCTCCCCCTGCGCCAACAGCCTCTAATAATGATGGCTCTCGCATCTTCGCAACACCTCTGGTGCGTCGTATTGCGGCGCAAAAGGGCTTAGATTTATCTGGCGTTAAAGGTTCAGGTCCAAATGGTCGTATTGTTAAGGCTGATGTGGAAGGGACGCAAGCTGGTAACGTAGCTACGGCACCGACAGCTTCTGCTCAAGCACCTGCTGCCCAGCCAACTGGTGACCAACAAGTAAATGAATTTGGAATGCTCTACACCGAAATTCCAAATAACAACATCAAGAAAATCACTGCTTCGAGGTTGCAAGAGTCTAAACAAACAGTACCGCATTTCTACTTAACGGTTGAGTGTCAAATTGATGAACTAATGCGCGCACGTAAAAGCATTAATGAACAAGCAAATGGGGAGTATAAAATCTCCGTCAATGACTTCGTAGTGAAAGCTTGTGCGAATGCGCTTAAAGCCTATCCTCCCGCAAATGTTTCATGGACCGATGATGCTGTTCGACAATTTGTTCATTCTGATATTTCTGTTGCAGTATCAACACCTAACGGATTGATTACTCCAATTGTTAAATCGGCCGAGACTAAAGGGCTTAAGGAAATTTCTGCGGAAGTAAAAGACATGGCTGGTCGTGCCCGCGAAGGGAAATTAAAACCAGAAGAGTTCATGGGTGGGACATTCAGTGTTTCTAACTTGGGCATGTTCGGTATCAAAGAATTCGGCGCAATCATCAACCCACCACAGGCGTGTATCTTGGCTGTTGGTGCTGGCGAGCAAAAGCCTTATGTTTCAAACGGTGAAGTAAAAATAGGAACATTCATGAGCTGTACGCTTTCCGTTGACCACCGTGCCGTTGATGGTGCAGTAGGGGCTGAATATCTAAAAATCCTAAAAGGCTATATCGAAAACCCAGCAAGTATGCTGGTGTAGAGAAGGTTAGAATATGCGTGTACAATTTGAAGTAACTTCTGAGTACCGTTCTGATGGTAAGTGCGATGCTTGTTCTGACTTCGTATTTGACCCCACTAAGGTCTTTCCGTTTAGAATTGAATTTAATAATGGCGCATTAAGGGTGCCTTATTCTATTCCTGTTCCTGTTTTGCCACAGCACGTGTCAGAATGTGTTGCAATCGGACAGGCATTAACTCGTGTATTAGGAGCTTAAACCATGACAATGACCATTATACAGGCTGAAAAGAAATATGATTACGCTATGTGTATTTATCTGCGTACGATGATTTTTATTTTGGGGCAAGATTGCCCCCTTGTTGATGAGATTGAAAATGAAGAAGATGAAGAAAGCGCTATTAATTTCATCGGCTATTTAATTGGCGACAGACCTGCCGCAACTGCACGCTACCGCATTATCGAAGAGGGTGTCGCAAAGATAGAGCGCGTCGGCGTTTTAGATGAGCATCAAGGGCAGGGCTTGGGCAGAGATATAGTCCTCCACGTTCTACACCTTTTGAAAAATGATGAAAAAAT
>JAMASZ010000037.1 GCA_023301585.1 Alphaproteobacteria bacterium
CGCGGTAAGTTAAAAGAAAATCCGAAACGTGATATCCATGAAGAAATTGTCAAAGTTGCGGCGCTAGCCTTTTGGGAAGCCACGTTGAAGAGTGATAATCGCGCCAAAGATTGGCTAGACAGTGGTACCATTTCAACTTACTTAAAAGATGAAGCAAGTTTTGAAAGGGATGTAAAATGACCAATGCCATAGAAATTAAAAGCTTAAATAAAACTTATGCGGCTGCGAACAAGCAAGAAGAGAAAGTTGCTTTAAAAAATATTGATTTAGCTATTCCTAAAGGATCAATATTTGGATTACTTGGTCCTAATGGTGCAGGTAAATCTACGTTGATCAATATCCTTGCCGGCTTGGTCATTAAAACCGCAGGCGATGTAAAAATTTGGGACGAAAATTTGGATCAAAGCGCGCGGAATGCAAAAGCCGCGATTGGTATCGTCCCACAAGAAATAAACTTCGACCCATTCTTCACACCCTTTGAAATTTTAGAAATACAAGGTGGTCTGTATGGCGTTCCTAAAAAAGAACGTCGCACGTTAGAGCTTTTGAAAATGGTGAATTTAGAAGATAAAGCCCATGCGCATTCACGCGCATTATCAGGGGGGATGAAACGTCGCTTAATGGTCGCGAAAGCCCTTGTTCATACGCCACCAATTCTTGTGCTCGATGAGCCTACAGCTGGTGTTGACGTTGAACTACGTAAGATGCTTTGGGAAAATGTTAGACGTCTAAACGATGATGGTGTTACGGTCGTTCTGACAACGCATTACCTTGAAGAAGCCGAAGAGCTATGTGACCAAATAGCGATTATTGACCGCGGTGAAATTGTTGCCAATGAAGATAAAGAAACGCTTTTATCACGCATCAACAACAAAGAAGTACGCTTTAGATTAGACAAAGAATTAAAAGAAATTCCGAAATCTTTAGAGAAGTTTGATGCAGTTAAAGAAGGTAAACGCACTATATTGGTGCGCTATTCGCCAGCTGAACAACAAGTCAGTGAGATTTTAGATGCTATTAAAAAAGAGAAGCTAAACATCGCCGATATTTCGACAGATGAAAGTGACTTGGAAGACGTGTTCCTCCAAATTACAAAGCATTAAGAAGTATAAAGAGAATTACTCGACGATTAAGTTATTGTCAGCGATAAAGTCTGTTAAGCTTAGACCTGTAATGCCGTCTAATACTGCAACATCAACAAAGTTCCCACCACCTGCTGCACCGTTTGTATCAACAGATACAACCGTATTTCCACTAACTTCGGTTAACTGAACAAAGTCAGCAATTGCATCACTTACTGAGTCATAAGAAATTATTGAGCTAACATCTAACTGATCGAAACCTGATGTTGCATCAAAGTCGTAAACTGTATCTGTGCTTGTTGTGTTATCAAATACAAATGTATCTAATCCACGTGCGCCGTATAGGTCATCGTCACCAACACCACCGTTAATTGTTGTGCGTGCGCCACTAACTGTTCCGCTTGAGCCTAAGCTGTCTGCTGACCATTCAACAACGTAACCACGTGCATTGCTGCCATCGGCCCATACATATAAAGTATCACCGCCGCCGTCCCAGATAATTAGATTGTCACGAGCCGCTTGGTTAGTCGCACCAATGGAGCCATTATAAAAGCTTAAGTCAGTTGCCAATCCAGTGCCTGCCTCTGCACCTGATTCGTATAAGAATGTACCTTCTGTTGCTGAGTCAGAGCCGTCAACCCACGCCCAGTCACTACCATTTACGAGTGTTCCAACGAAACTTTGCTCCGAAGCCGACGTAATCGTTGCTAAGTGACCATTTACGCCAGTTAAACCAGTTAATGTTGAACCATTCGCTGCTGTTTCAGCATTTGTATGTGTAATTTGTCCTGTTACATATTGATAGAAACTATTTGTATCTGCGTTATAAGAAACGCCAGCATTATTGTCTAAAATATCTTGAATTTCATTTGTAAGAGTAACTTCAAATGTGTGTGAGCCTGAATGAATTTGATCATCACCAGCATCACCATTTAAGATGTCTGCATCACCAGCACCGTAAATAAGATCGTTACCGTCACCACCGTTAAGAACGTTTACTTCATCTTTTGTAACGCCAATACCAACTACGTCAGCACCTTCCCACTCAATCGCATAACCTGCAGCACCGTAAGAGCCTGTGTAGGCATACCATTGACCGCTATAAGAGCTTCCCAAAAATAGTACATTATCGTTTGCATCACTGTTTGATGTCGGAGAGTTTTGGTACCAGTTCTCGTAAGAACCACCAACTACTGGCCAGAATTGATCACCAGCTTCTGCACCAGAAGTCCATTCAAATGTACCTTCAACGTCAGAGTCTGTTCCATCAATCCATAAGAAATTCGCGCCTGTTAAACTTTCGATATAATCGTTTTCACCTTGTGATGTAATTGTTGCTAAGTGACCAGCCACACCGTTTACAACTGTTGCTGTAGCACCACTTTCAGCTGTTGCGTAATTTGTGCTTGCCGCTAAAACAACTTGATAGAAATTACCTGTATCACTGTTAAATGAGATGTTTGGATTTGCAGCTAAAATATCTGCAACCGTGATAATTGTATCACCACTTGCATAGAGTGTGTCAGCGCCAATACCACCGTTTAATGTGTCGTCACCTTCACCACCGATAAGAATATCATTACCAGCATCACCGTTAATTAGGTCATTGTCTTCGTTACCGTATAAACGGTCATTGTCATCACCACCGTAAATAATATCATCACCTTCGTGACCAAAAACTTTATCAAAACCTGCTTCACCGTAAATGGTATCGTTACCTAAGCCACCTTGAGCAAGATCATTACCGTTACCGCCGTAAACCATGTCATCACCATCGTCACCAAAGACTTGGTCATTACCTTCACCGCCGTAAACAAAATCATTTCCATCGCCGCCTCTTACGCGGTCATTACCAGTATCACCGTAAACGTAATCTACGCCAGCATCGCCAAGAACAGTGTCGTTATCTGCACCACCGTGAAGGATATCGTTACCGTCATTACCTTCGATGCGGTCTAATCCAGCACCACCAGATACTAAATCATCACCAGCACCCCCAGAAACTCTGTCACTACCGTCGCCACCATCAAGAATATCTTCACCATCGCCACCGCGAACTGTGTCATTATCTGCACCGCCGTTAAGTACGTCATTACCAGTACCACCCTCCAAAAGGTCTGTACCAGCACCACCATTTAGGCTGTCGTTACCGTTATCACCGTAAAGTCTGTCATTACCTTCGCCACCGATTAAGAAGTCATCATTCTCGCCACCAGTTAAATGATCGTTACCGATACCGCCATTTAGAATATCGTTACCGTTGCCACCAATTAAACGGTCATTACCAGCATCGCCACTTAAAATGTCGTCGCCGTCTTCACCTTTAATCAGGTCATTGCCGTCACCACCAATAACAACGTCATTACCAGCATCAGCTTTTATAATATCATCACCAGCACCACCAGAAACTTGGTCGTTACCTGCACCCGCTCTTATATTGTCTCTTCCATCTAAACCACTAATTACATCATCGCTAGAAGTTCCATTGATAACTTCATCAGCTACTGTACCTGTGATTGTAATAGCGTCAAAATCAGCCAAAGTTGGATCTGTAATATTGAATAAATCACTTGTTGAAGCTGTATCAAGATTTGAAGTATCGCCTTGTGTTAAAACAAGTTGAGTTAAGTAAGCTGAACTTACAGCCTGACCATTTAGCGCAACAGAATTGATTATAACGCTACGAGCAACTTCAGAAGCACCGTCGTCAAACCTAAATGAAACAGATGAAGGAGAAGTACCACTATAGTCAAAACCATAAGTAGAGCTTGTATAAGCCCCATCTAACACAATAGAAGACACCACTACACCATTAACCAGTATTTCTACGGTCGGCGCATCTGTTAAGTAAACAGAACTGGCATCAAATGTTAGAAAAAAAGTACTCACTAAATGTTATTCCTTGGTTATTAAAAAATCTCTACCCTCTAAGGATAACAAAAGAGTCTTAATAAACCATGAATATTTACGTATGCGTAAAAACGTAACCCATTGAAACACAACAGTTTTTTTATATTTACATAAAATTATTATTAAATAAAATATGAATTAAA
>JAMASZ010000038.1 GCA_023301585.1 Alphaproteobacteria bacterium
TTTCCTTTAGGTGCCGCACGCGCGCAAATACATGAGAACTACATCATTGCGCAAAGTGATGAAGGCTTGGTTATTGTCGACCAGCACGCCGCCCATGAACGATTAGTCTATGAGCGATTCAAAACACAAATGGACACTGGTAAAATCGAAAGCCAAGGCTTATTAGTTCCTGAGATTATTGACATGGATGAAACTCGCTCAAACTTACTAATTGAACATCAAGAAATGATGCAAAAATTAGGATTAGAAGTTGAAATATTTGGTGCAGGCTCAATTGCCGTCCAGGCTATTCCCGCCATTATGAGCGGTAAAGTAAATATCAAAGAGTTACTCAATGATATTATTGATGAAATAAGTGAACATGACACGGCACAAAAACTAGAGAAATCAATCCATGAGATATTATCGACAATGGCGTGTCATGGCTCCGTGCGTTCTGGTCGTCGTATGAATGCTGATGAGATGAATGCGCTGTTAAGACAAATGGAAGAAACCGATAATGCCGCCCATTGCAATCACGGTCGCCCCACTTTCATTAAACTAGAATTAAAAGATATCGAAAAACTTTTTGGACGTAGATAGAGAATAAACACATGAACATCGCCTTTTTAGCTTCGTATAACGGCTCCTCAGCAAAAGCAATCACTGATGCTTGCCTGAACAATGACTTGCAAGCATCGCCTACATTAATGATTAGCAACAATGCAGGAAGCAAAGCGTTAGACTGGGCTGGAAACAACGGATTGAAGACAGTTTGTTTAAATAGCAACACCCACCCAGACCCTCAAGAGCTAGATAAAAAAATTGCTGATTGTTTAAAAGAAAACCGTATTAAATTGGTGGTTTTATCAGGCTACATGAAATTAATTGGACCTCAAACTATTAGAGCATTTCCAAATAGAATTTTAAATGTTCACCCCGCCTTACTCCCAAAACATGGTGGACAGGGCATGTACGGGCGACATATTCACCAAGCAGTTAAAGATAACAATGAAAGCGAAACAGGTATTACGATACATTGCGTTGATGAAATATACGATAACGGGCACATTGTTGCGCAAAAGAAAGTTCCGTTAAGCGTTGATGACAGTGTTGATGATATTGAGAATAAAGTAAAAGAAGCAGAGCCAGATTTTTATGTCGAAACTATTAAGAAAATCTTATCTGGTGAAATTAATCTACCTTAATTATTTCTTACGTGACTTCATAAGTTCAAATAATAGATCCTGATCTTTCTTAGGCATCGCATAAAAGTTTTCTAAAACTTCAATCGATTTTTCTTGAAATACATTTCCTGAAGATAGTTTTGATTTTTTATCTTCAATCTCCCCGAATAAAACCCACTCTACTGGCAATTCCAAAACTTGTGCTAATTTGTGTAAATATCTGGGCTGGCGCGCTTTGCCCATTTCAGCCTGCTGAATAGCTTGCTGTGTTGTCCCGACTAAATTACTCAGCTCTACTTGAGAGAGATTAAGGCTCGCTCTAATATGTTTCAACCGATCTGACAATTTTGGCATTTTCTCTAACTTCATAGTTATAGGCTACCTGATATAAACCTTAAAATCTTAACAAGTTTTCTTGTATTTAAACTTGTTATTATTGTATTTAATTGTTAACATTAGAAATGCAGGGGTTATTATGCAGAAAAACATACAAATATCAGAAAAATTAAACAAAGTTTTACAACAACTTAGCGCCATAAGTGTTTTTGATAAAAACTTTAAACGTTCAGAAAAAAATACAAGTGTATCAACCAACAAAAATGGTTATAAAAATAAGTAGTCTTATTTCTGGCTAGCCAATTGATAACAATGGCATTCCTCTAAATGGTCATTCACAATACCCATTGATTGCATGAAAGCATAACAGGTGGTCGGTCCAACGAATGACCACCCGCGCTTTTTTAAGTCTTTTGACATTGCCTTAGAATCGTCACTCATTGTTATTTGAGATATTTCTTCATAAGTGTTTTTTACAGGTCGCGATGATTCATCAGGTTTGAACGTCCAGAAATAATTCGATAACGTCCCAAATTCTTCAATAATTTCTGGTACTTTTTTTGCGTTATTAATAACAGATTGTATTTTCCCCCGATGACGAACTATGGACGCATCTTGCATTAACCGTTCAACATCATCTTCTGTGTATAGTGATAGTTTTTTAAAATCAAAGTCATCAAAACAACGTCTAAAATTTTCACGCTTACGCAAAATAGTGAGCCAACTTAGTCCCGCTTGGAAGCCTTCTAAACAAATTTTTTCGAATAAATGAATGTCATCATGTACTGGATATCCCCATTCAGTATCGTGATATTTTATATACTGCTCATCGCTAGTCGCCCACCAACAGCGAGACTTACCATCATCGCCAACAATTATACCGTCGTTACTAATGGAGTTCATTAGACAAATCTATGAATTGTCTCGCAGCAATTGCATCACGTTTAAAGTTTTCGCGCTCAATTTCTTCCTCAGGCGATACACCGTGCAGTTCTTCGTTATAAATATCACCTTTATAAAGTTCTTCTAAATAACTAGCTGCAAATAATTCTTCAACCTCGATATCCCCCTCAGTGAACGCCAAAGCTAAAATTAGAGAGCCTCCAAGGGACGTAATAATATGAAGGACAGTAAAGTAATAGTTATCTAACGATTCAATATAGTTCCAGACACGTTTATGCGCCTCTTCTTCTTGCTCTAAAGCTTCAATTTTTTTTGTGGTATATAAAGGTATTTCGAAATGACTTTCAAACCACTTAACCCAAGAACCCCAGACTTCTTTTTGCTGTTTTGCTAAATCTTCAGGTTCCTTAGTCCAATAACACATCAAATCAGTGTCTAAATACTTTACAACTGAATCCGTAATGGAAGCACGATCACGTTTTTTGTCGATTGCTGTGGTTAATATTTGAGTAATAGGCATGGTTTCAGGTTTAACCTTATCCTCTTGCGCACCCCATTCCGCAATAATTACGTCTGCCATAGCCTTCGTCGGGGCAATTATTTTTTGCCCTGAAGGAGTATTAATATCTTTTCCATCAAGCTGAATAACATGACCTTCATCAGTTTTCTTGCTTGAAACCATTGTATAAAAACGCTTCATCATTGAAGTATAATTCCTTTTAGTTACTTAAATATTTTTCGCATTGTTCAATATCATCTATAAATTCAAACATACATGTGAGCGGTGTTTCACGATTGTATTCGCCATCAATGTACAAATCATAATCTTGCGCAGTTGAACTTTTATCCTGAATTGAGAAAACAGTGTTTTCAATTTTAGACGCTTCATCTGCGCGATTATATGTTGCATTTAATTCAACATCACCAACTGTTAATGAAAAAGGCATAGCTTCTGAAAATTTGTAATATTTTCCAATTTCTTCCAGAGCCATTTGAAAGGTCAAATTTTTACCCGTGTAACTGCCATTAGCTTCTATGAAAGATCCAATTTGATCGCCTTCTGTTTTTTTAACAGCTTCAATTGTGTCTAATATAATTGAGTGTTTTACAAAAAATCCAGCCTCCGTTTTAACACCTTTAACTTTAAACTCGGTCACTCTTTTCGTCGGTAATAATAAGCTTTTTAAAGGACTAACAATATTTAAAGAGTCAATTTCCAGATAAATATTGGCCGCATTTTGATGGTCATGGAAAGACATATCTTTTAGTGTCGCTTGAACAATTGGAACAAAAGAAATTTTTTCCAACTCATTGATACTCGCGCGGCTATTTGATATTTGTGAAAAGTAATCTTCTAGCCCTACTCTTAAAGGTTCCGGGTAGCTGACAACAAGTGTTAATGCCACTACTAATAACCCTGCAAGCACAGCAAAAAGAATAATCGTTTTAAGAACAATTTTCTTGATTAAAGGTAATTTAGAAATGACTTTCTCTCTATCCATGCTTAAAACTACTTTTTAAATTTCTTGATGTCATTAAACGGAATATAATCTGGGTTTGTATCAAACCCAAGTGTTTTCCATGTTTTCTTAATGTCTTCCGCCAATGGTGCTTCAATCTCAATTGTCTTATTCGTTCTCGGGTGTACGAAGCTTATTGAGCGCGCGTGTAAATGTACGCGCTCTTCAACATCTAAACCGTCTACAAAAGCTTCATGACCGCCATATTTACCATCACATAAAATTGGATTACCCATATGTGCGGCATGAGCACGGATTTGGTGCATGCGCCCTGTACGAGGCCAAAAAGCAACAAAAGCAACTTGTTTATGAGCCCGCTCTACAACATCAAATAGTGTTATTGAGGGGGAACCTTCTTCAATATCAACAATCATTTTTTCTTTTCCAACAGGACCAGCTTTTCTAATTGGTGCGCGAATTTCACCATTACTAATTTCAGGAGCCGGGACACATATTGCCCAATATATTTTTTTAATATCACGCCCTTGGAAAATTTTTCCCATGTCACGTGCCAACTGTGACGAACGCGCCATAAGTAGAACACCAGAAGTATCTTTATCCAATCTATGAACCAAACGTGGCTTCACACCATCTTCATTTATAAGTGCGGCAGACATATCATCAATATTACGTTTTATTCCTGTACCACCTTGGGAAGCAATGCCAGCTGGCTTATTGATGGCAACTAAGTAACCATCATCATATATCACGAGCGAACGAATTAATTCTGCATCACGTGAACCGACGACTTTCTTTGTCTTGTCATCTTTTAACGGATCCATAGGAGGAATACGGACAGATTGCCCCGTTTCCAAACGCGTTGAAGCTTTAACACGTTTACTGTCTACGCGCATTTGACCTTTACGCATTAACTTCTGCAACAAACCAAGCGGTACGCCAGGTAGATTTTTCTTTAACCAACGGTCTAAACGTTGACCATCATCATCTGCTTCGACGGTAATATAACGAACTCTAGTCATGCAATAATTTGCCTCATTAAAAATATACCTGCGAATAACCCCGCTATGGAGCAAAAAACAGATAAGGCAATGTAACTTGCCATTGATAAATATTCACCGCGTTCCCACAAATTAAAAGCATCGAGTGAGAATGTTGAGAATGTTGTAAACGCTCCTAAAAGACCAATCATTACAAAAACCCGTAACGCTTGGTTTAACCCTTCAATAGAGGAAAACAAGATAACACAAACGCCCAATAAAAACGACCCTATTACGTTGATACTTAACGTAGCCCAAGGATAGCTTGTCCCTAAAGTACTCGTGACAAGGTTATGCATTAAATAACGCATTACCGCGCCAATGGCGCCCCCTCCTGCTACTGCTAGTAACATATTCATCTAAGAATCCTCGTTATTAATTTTTTGCCTAAGTTTTTGCCAGTAATCCAAGCGCTTATGGATTTCCCGCTCAAAGCCACGTTCCATAGGTTTGTAGAAATCTTCTCTAGAAATTTCATCTGGGAAATAATTCTGTCCTGAAAAGCCATCTTTTGTATCTGGGTCATAGGCATAATCTTTGCCATACCCCAAATCTTTCATCATTTTCGTTGGCGCATTTAAAATATGGGCTGGCGGCATTAACGATCCTGTTTCTCTCGCTTTAACTTGTGCGCTTTTATAAGCTACATAAGCAGCATTAGACTTAGGTGCGGTTGCTAGATATATCAAAGCTTGTGCCAATGCTAACTCACCTTCTGGACTGCCCAAACGCTCATAAGTTTTCCAAGCACTCTCACATTGTAAAAGCGCATTTGGGTCCGCCAAACCAATATCTTCAACTGCCATGCGCGTTAAGCGTCTTGCTAAATATTTAGGGTCTTCCCCCCCCTCCAGCATTCGCGCAAACCAATAAAGCGCCGCGTTAACGTCAGAGCCACGTACAGACTTATGAAGCGCGCTAATCAGATTATAATGACCATCATCACTCTTGTCATATAAAGGCGCACGCTTTTGTAACAACGCCATTAACGTTTCATTATCAAGCATTTCTTCTTGCTCAAAAATTTGTTCTGCCATGGTTAACAAATAGCGTCCATCACCATCAGCCATTATCTTCAATGTTTCACGCGCATCATCGGTAAGCGGAATTTGTTTGTCAGCGTCAATTTCAGCGCGCTCAATTAGTTTATCGAGTGCATCATTATCAAGACGTTTCAACACCATTACCTGACAACGTGATAAAAGCGCCGCGTTTAATTCAAATGATGGATTTTCTGTCGTAGC
>JAMASZ010000039.1 GCA_023301585.1 Alphaproteobacteria bacterium
GTACGCAACGCATTTAATAACCTATTACGCCTATCTGCTGCGTCTATCTTACCTTTTTCGGCTAAAATTCTTGGCCAGACTTCACTCAATATACTCAGGAACTCAAGCGTAATATTCCAGTGCTTTTGTAAGTTCTCAGCATCTACCAAATTGGACAACTCTTTTAAATCTAAATCTTCGGTATAAATCTCATCCATTAACTGACCTAGCATCTTCGCCAACGCCATGTCTTGGTCGGGTGTTTTACTAAAATCAGGCAGTTTTGAAATTGTACGTGCCAGCAATATCTGACGCTCCAACGCGCTCATTGCAGGAGGTATCTCAATGACATTATTCCCATGCGCGGAAATAAATATTTCCTCCTCATCAACATCAGAAAATGGACACATGCGCGGCAGCATCAACGGCTTACCTTCGGTGAGCTTCAGGAAGCTATCGCGCAACACACGGCAAGAACGGCGTGTCGGAAGTAATATAAGCGTACGTGTTATTTCATGCGGTTTATCTTGATATTGCTTTAATAGCCCCTCTACAAACGCATCAACAAAGGACACGCTTGAAGGTATATTATAAATCGTTGGGGTTTTTGAAATAGGGATAAATCCTTTTATTAAGTTTTAAGCGCTAAGCTTATCCTTATGCGCCAAAATCGAGTTCACACGTTCCAAATCTTCAGCCGTACTTATATGATGCCAAACACCTTCATAAGATAAGCCATGTAAACGCCCCGCCTTTTCAGCCTTATCCATCAGCTCAAGGTATGAAAAATTACCAAGTTCAACCCCATCAAAAATCGCCTTTGAAGAAATACGAATACCAGTAAACATATGCGTACCTGTTTTATCTAACGACCTTACCGCACGCCCGTCTGCTTCAATATTATAATCCCCGACAGATTGCGACTCAACACTCGTATCGATTGGCTGTAACAACAATAGGATATCCATGTGATCCACAGACCATTTATCTGCCAACATATCAAATACGCTTTTGTCTTCTGGATCTTCCCAAAGCGCATCACCATTAATCACATAAAACGCTTCACTCTTAATCGTATCAAGCGCATTTAAAACACCGCCGCCCGTATCTAGCAATTCTTCTTCCTCTGACAAGGTAACCTTCGGTTCATCACGCATTGTTAAATAATCTTTTATGACATGACCTAAATAGTTAATATTAACGGTAACATTAGTAACACAAGCCCTTTGAAGCTTATCAAGCGTATGATCCAATATCGGCTTACCGTTAACAATCACCATTGGTTTTGGCGTTGTGTCAGTATATGGGCGCAACCTTGTGCCTTTTCCCGCTGCCAAAATAAAGGCGTAATCTGGTTTATTAAGAATGTTCATATCATCGCTCTGTTATTCGTTAATATAATTGCTAACCGTTATAGTACGTAGTCCTCGACCTAACATTTCAAATGCTACTTCTGTATGTTCTTTGGGTAATATACTACCAAGTCTCTCTGGCCATTCAATCAGTAAAATACCTTGTCCCAAGGCTTCTTCCCAACCTATCTCATAAATTTCTTCTGCTTCTTCGATTCTATATAAATCAAAATGCCAAATTGGAGCTTTCTCAGTCTCGTAAGTCTGCACAAGCGTGAATGTAGGGCTTGGTACTTCAATCTCTGCCCCTGCCAATTCATGGATGAAGTTACGCGCAAAAACACTCTTGCCCATTCCAAGCGTCCCCCTCAGCGTAAAGATATCGGTCGGCTTAGCTGATTTTGCAAGTGTACGTGCCAAATGCGCCGTTTCTTCTTCGTTATGACTGATAATTTCCGAGACGTCGAACGCCATATTATAACCCTTAAATTTTTCGATAAATCAGCATTTATAATAATGCCTTTTATCTTCAACCTTTTTTCGCTATATCAATAAGGTGACTATAGCAAGCCAGCTATGGATAACGGAAGGGTTAATAATGGTTTCAGACCAGAAAATTGCAGATATTCAAGATTCTAACGATGCTTTAAACACTGACGTTGTTATCATCGGTGCAGGACCAGTTGGTTTATTCGCAATCTTTGAATGCGGTATGCTGGGATTGTCTTGCCATGTTGTTGATTCTCTCGCTGAAATTGGTGGTCAGTGTAGCGCGCTCTACCCAGAAAAACCTATTTATGACATTCCCGCCTATCCAACCATCAATGCCGAAGATTTGGTCGAGAAGTTAGAGGAACAAGCCGCTGTCTTCAATCCCACCTACCATTTAAACCAACAAGTTGTATCTATAAGCGACAAAGACGCTAAAAAAGAAGTTACAACATCTAAAGGTACCGTAATTAACACTAAAGCAGTCATAATCGCCGCTGGTGCCGGATCGTTTGGACCAAACAGACCACCGTTAACGGGCATCGAAGACTACGAAGACCAATCCGTCTTCTACATGGTACGTAAAAAATCTAACTTTGCCGATAAAGACATTGTTATTGCCGGTGGAGGTGACAGCGCTGTTGACTGGGCATTGTCTCTAGCACCAATTGCTAAATCTGTTAAGCTTGTACACCGACGCGATAAATTTCGCGCAGCGCCTGACAGCGTTGAAAAATTAAGAAAATTACATGATAAAGGAGCAATAGAACTTGTTGTGCCTTACCAATTAAACGCCCTACAAGGGAGTGACGGTGTTTTAACCGCAGTAGAGGTTAGCGACACAACAGGAGCTGTTAAATCCTTAAAAGCCGATGTGTTATTGCCATTTTACGGACTGGCCACAGATTTAGGACCCATTGAAAGCTGGGGGTTAGCCACTGAAAATGGTCATATAACTGTAAACCCAACGACAGCAGAAACGAACATTGATTCTATATACGCCATTGGCGACATAGCTACTTATAGCAACAAAATTAAACTTATTTTAACTGGGTTTTCAGAAGCTGCGTTTGCCGCGCATCATATTCAAAAGACGCTAAACCCAGACACACCGCATCATTTTGAGTATTCAACAACTAAAGGTATTCCAAATACTTAGAATAACGGTTCTTGCACTGGGATAAGAGGCAGTTTCAGGGTAATTGTCGTCCCTTTGCGCTCTTCGGAATCGACTTCCGCACTTCCGCCGTGTAATTCAACTATATTCTTCACCAGCGACAGCCCTAGCCCCGCGCCACGTGATAATGCCATGTTTGACATGTCCACTTTTTCAATATTCGCACGCTCAAACGGCTCAAATATTCTCAGCTGATCCGCTTTTGAAATACCAATCCCTGTATCGGAAACGGATAGTTCAATATAATCTTCCGTACGTGTTGCCTTAATGACAATATTACCATTCTCTGGCGTAAAGTTAATCGCATTTCTAATTAAATTCAGCATAACTTGTTTAATACGAATCTCATCAGCCACCAATGACCCAACCTTTTTCGTACATTTTACGGACACATTTAAATTGCCCTTACGTGCCCATTGCTCCGTTAGCTCTTTAAGTGTTTCCAACATTGACTGGACGTTAAACTCACTCATTTCTAATTCTAAATAGCCCGCTTCAATCGTAGATAAGTCTAAAATATCATCAATCAAACTAACCAGTTTTTTACCTGCATCTTGGATACCAGTCGTATACTCACCTTGCTTTTCGTTTAGCTCGCCAAAATAATTATTATCTAATATCTCAGAAAAACCCATAATGGCATTTAAAGGCGTACGCAACTGGTAGGACACATTTGCCAAGAAGTCAGTCTTCAGTTGTTCTGCGGCTTCCAGCGCTGCATTCTTTTCGCGCAAAGCATTTTCAACTTTGATTGAATCGGTAATATCAAAGTAAGAAACAAGTACACCGCCATCGGGAAGTGGTACGGTTGTATACTCCACTAATGTTTCGTTGTTACGCGACAGACGACCTTCACTTATTTGACGCTCAATCCCGTGCGACACCAGCGCCATCTTTTGTGTTTCCCATTCTGCTGGCTCAAATAAGCCCTGTTTTTTCTTAACGATGTTTGTAATATGGGGCTCGCCCTCGATATCTTCTGGGTTTAAGTGCCACAATTTTAAGTATGACGGATTGCACAGTTTCAAACGCCCATCACCACCAAACACAGCAACGCCTTCTGATAAGTTATCGAGCGTTTCTTTCTGCACGGCGATTAACGTATTATACGATGATTCCAATTCCAATCGGCTAGTCACATCTTCGAAGGTCATCATTAATCCGCCCAACGGGTGAGGTGCAACTAAAACACGCAACGCACTGCCATCCGGTAAATACATCATGTCTTCATAAGGATCGATTAGTCCAGTGAACATATCAATCCATTGTTTTTTGTAATTTCTAAAATCTGCCTGTTCAGGTAGGCTTCTGTTATCACGGAGTTTTTCTAATATGTCCCCTAATTTTGGGTGCGTATTGAGCCAACTATCTTCTAAACTCCAAAGCTGAGAATAGGCTGAATTATAAAACTCTAAATCATGGTCGGACCCAAAAATTGCTACCGCAGATCTTAGCTGTTCTAACAAAGTTCGGTTGGCGGAAAGATACCGTTGTAATTCTTTATCCAAGCTCTCTTCACGGGTTAGGTCTTCTGCTATACCAATCGTGTTATTGGTACTACTCAATGGAGACTCAGATATATTAAGCAAACGGCGCTTACCAGACGAAATGACATGTGCTTTCATTGTCTGAGAAGTGCCTTTATCCAAGGCATTCTGAGCTAACTCTTTAAGCTTCTTTATATCACCTTTCGATGTAATACTAACCTCATGCTGGCGCGCTACAACAGATGCAGGCGTGTGTTCAACCAATTGTCCATATGCGCTATTACACCAAATAATTTCATTGTTTGCATTGCGCATCCAAATTGGCAATTCAACAAAATTCAACACTTGCTGAAACTTCTCTAACTCTTTTTCTGCTAAATTTCTTTTGTTTTGATGTTCCAGCACTTGCCCTTGGTCTTCAGTCGTATCCTCAAGCCAAATAATGTAATACTGCTCTTCACCATTTAACGCCTCACCTTGTGTACCAGTAAGCCTAAAGAAGTTTTCTTTATCAGCGGACTGTACGTCTAACGCGAATGGTTTACCCTCTTGTCTTAGGCGAATATACATCCCCTCTAGCGCAGCTGAATCGCCCGCATTTAAACGCGCTTGAATATCGGTAATGTTTCTAATTTCACGCAAATCCAATATAGATGCGAACTTGTCGCTATATACGACATTACCGTTTGATGCAAAACCGCAATACTCACCTGGGAACGCTGACAGGAACGCTTCCAGCCTGCTTTTTTCCAATTCAAGCTTATCTAACCGACTAAGCGGGTTTAATAAGGTCTTCCAAGATTTCTTTTGAGCTTTTTGTGCCATGACAAAGGAATTTTAAAGCCCTTTTTTAAAAGAACAAGCTTTAAAGGATAATTGTACGGCGAGTATGAACAAAAATTCTACGCTCTGCATATTGCTTAATCGCACGTGCCAGCACGCGCGATTCAATATCTCGTCCTAATCGCTGCATTTTTTCTGGTGTATAGCTATGGTCTACACGAGTAATTTCCTGCTCAATAATGGGACCTTCGTCCAAATCAGATGTCGCAAAATGCGCCGTCGCTCCCACAATTTTTACACCACGTTCATAGGCTTGGTTATATGGTCGTGCACCTTTAAACCCAGGCAAAAATGAATGGTGTATATTAATCACACGCCCTGCATATTGCTCACAAAAATCTTGTGATAAAATCTGCATGTAACGCGCCAAGACAATTAACTCACTATCCGTTTGCGCGATAATTTCTTTAACCTGGGCTTCTTGCTCTGCCTTGTTTCCTTTTGTCACAGGTAGATAGTGAAAAGGAATACCATGCGCGTCAGCAAGCGTTTTTGTGACTTCATGGTTAGAAACAATCGCAGTAATTTCTATTGGCAAATCATTGGTACGCCATCTATATAATAAATCATGTAAACAATGGTCATGTTGCGACACCATCAAAACTGTCTTTACTGGTTCACGCGCATCATAGATATTTGGCGCCATGTCAAAACTCTCTGATACTTCCGAAAGGCGCTCCTGAAAAGCGCTTAAGCACCCATCTTCCAGTGGAGAAAACACTACACGCATATAAAACTGACCTGATAGTTTATCGTTAAACTGCGCGGATTCTTCAATGTTACATTGGTTATTCGAAAGCGTTGTTGCAACCGCCGCCACAATACCAGGGCGGTCATCACAATGTAGTTTTAAAATCTGTTGATTATCGGTCACTGTTTCTATGCCTTGTTCTCTTGATAAATAATTTGACGCTTCTGAGCTTTATCCTTAGATTTGAAAAAGCTTCCACTAACATATTGAAAAAGAAGAAAATGGCAAAGTTATTTTTTATGGGCGACAGTATTACCGCAGGTGCTTGGGATAGCAAAGGCGGTTGGGCGCAGCACCTTTCAAACAAACTCCTCGCGCGTTCTGGCACTTCTGAGCGCAAGCACAAGGGGTTTTATTGCGCACCTTATAATCTAGGTATCTTTGGCGATACAGTTGCTGATGTCATCAGACGCCTAGATAGAGAAATCACCGCTCGTACCTATGGTGATACACCTGACAATACAGTTCAGTTAGTCTTTGCAGTTGGTGTTAATGACTCCGTCTACCTTCTGGACGAAGACCGTAATCACGCAAGCGATGATATTTTTAAACAAGATCTAATCAGCCTGCTAACACTTGCGCGCCTCATTACTGATAACATCACTTTCATTGGCTTACTGCCTGTCGACCAACCGCGCACCGACCCGTGTCCATGGACGCCGTCACTCGCTTACCGTAATGAACATATTGAACGCTTTAATGCGATGATTGAGAATTTCTGCGGGCAAGAAAAACTGCCCTTTATTTCATTCTTCGATGAATGGAAATCTTTTCCTGATTTACAAAACCATTTTACCGATGGGCTACACCCAAATGATATGGGTCACGAAAAAATGGCGAAAAAAATTGGCGAAGCTCTTTTCACAGAAGACTTCACCAACTTTCATACTAAATAGTTTAACGCTTAGTAACGATAGGCATCGTTCTTAAACGGACCTTCAACTTCAACGCCAATGTAATCTGCTTGGTCTTTTGAAAGTTCAGTCAATTTCGCGCCCACTTTACCCAAGTGTAATAACGC
Organism: Alphaproteobacteria bacterium; assembly: GCA_023301585.1. Taxonomy (GTDB): domain Bacteria; phylum Pseudomonadota; class Alphaproteobacteria; order Micavibrionales; family Micavibrionaceae. Next base: position 7,100 of record JAMASZ010000039.1, read on the forward strand.
AACTTTTTCATCTAAATGCTTCGGCAACACATAAACTTTTTTCTCATAGTTTTCGTGATTTTTCCAAAGCTCAATCTGTGCCAATGTTTGGTTGGTGAATGATGCACTCATCACGAATGATGGGTGACCCGTTGCACAACCAAGGTTTACCAAACGACCTTCAGCAAGCAAAATAATGCGGTTACCATCTGGGAACGTAATTTCATCAACTTGTGGTTTAATGTTTGTCCATTTCATATTACGCAATGGCTCAACTTGAATTTCATTATCAAAGTGACCAATGTTACAAACAACTGCACGGTCTTTCATGTCACGCATGTGATCAACTGTAATGATGTCTTTGTTACCTGTTGTTGTCACAAAAATGTCTGCGCGCGGTGTTGCATCTTCCATTGTTACAACTTCAAATCCGTCCATGACGGCTTGCAACGCACAGATAGGATCAATTTCTGTCACCATGACACGCACACCTTGTGACGCCAATGATTGTGCAGAACCTTTACCAACATCACCATAACCACAAACCATTGCAACTTTACCAGCTAACATTAAATCTGTCGCACGACGTATCGCATCAACAAGTGATTCACGACAACCATATTTATTATCAAATTTTGATTTGGTCACAGAGTCATTGACGTTAATTGCAGGAACTTTTAAACGTCCCTCTTCTTCCATTTTTTTCAGGAATAAAACGCCAGTCGTTGTTTCTTCTGAAACACCTTTTACGTCTTCCATTAATTCTGGGTAATCATTATGCATGATGGCTGTTAAATCACCGCCATCATCTAAAATCATGTTTGGTACCCAGCCATTTGGACCTTTAATTGTTTGGTGAATACACCATTCTGCTTCTTCTTCTGTTTGACCTTTCCACGCAAAAACAGGAACGCCTGCTGCTGCCACAGCTGCTGCTGCTTCATTTTGTGTAGAGAAGATATTACAAGAGCTCCAACGAACTTCTGCGCCTAACGCTGTCAAAGTTTCGATTAAAACGGCTGTTTGAACTGTCATATGAAGACAGCCAACAATACGTGCGCCTTTAAGGGGCTGTTCTTTGGCGTATTCTTCACGTGTGGCCATTAATCCAGGCATTTCGTCCTGTGCCAAGTCGATTTGCATACGCCCTGCCTCAGCAAGCGTTATATCAGCTACTTTATAGTCATTTTCAACGGCTTTTGGGGTTGCAGTCATCGTTTTTTGCTCCAATTTTTCAATTTATGTATAATTAAACAGTAGAATTTAGTCTTTATTAACTTTTCTGAGGTAAAAATTAAAGTCTAAGTTAAGGAAAAGCAAGGTATTTAAAGGATTTTAAGTAAAGAAAATGCAGACACAAGATTTCAATATTGAGAGCCAACCAGCCCTATTCGCGTATCAACCAAGTCCGGTTAATGCACGTGCGTTTTTAATTACCAAATCTGGGCAATCAGAACCAGTGGGTGATTACACAGTGCTTGATTTAGAAGAAGATTTAACGCTTTCTGAAAAGAAAGTGATGAACTTAATTTCACTTTTAAATGGCCGTCAACGCTTAATGGAATTAGGGCACGAAACTCAAAGCCGTGTTTTATATCAAGTTATCAATGAAGAAGATGAAGAAAACAAAACCAATGTTTTATTTTATCAATTAGGGGCGCAAGGAATTTCAAAAGAAAATGCGCTTTTCAGATTAGAAAGGAATGAACATGAGCTCTAAGAAACCAAATTTAGCAGCAATCTGCCAGGGGTTTTGTAACACAACATCCGTTGCGCCAGTAACACCTGCACCAGAAAACAAACCTGCTTAATTAAACAGGCATGTCGCGGTGAATGACATTGGTATTCAAGCCCAATTCTTCTAACCACGGCTTTAGCTTTTCAACTGTGTAAACTGAACGGTGCTTACCGCCAGTGCATCCAATCGCAATCGTTAAATAACTTTTACCTTCATGGCTGTAACGCTCTAGTAGTCCACCCACCAGCGCTTTGAAATTCGTAATAAACGGCTCAAAAGAGTTATCCGTTTCTATATATTTTCCAACCTTATCATTTTGACCCGTCAGTTTTTTTAACTTTGCGTCCCAATGCGGATTCTTCAAAAAACGAACGTCCATAACGATGTCCGCCTCTCGTGGTAAACCATTACGAAAACCAAAAGACATCAAACTCACACTCAAGTTATCTTTTTGATCACTGGCAAACTGCGCGTTAATAATACGGCGTAAATCATGGATTGAATGCTCTGATGTATCAATAACCATATCGGATTTTTTTAAAACAGGTTCAAACAAGATACGCTCTTTTGCAACACCATCACTTACTGCGCGGTCTTTTGCTAATGGGTGCTTACGACGTGTCTCCGTAAATCTTTTTTGCAACACAACATCATCACAAGTCACAAAAACTAATTTAGCCTCAAATTTTTTCGCGGCCGTTATAAGATTACTCGCAGAGAAATTTCGTGTCCGACTATCAATCCCAATCGCAATTCTTCTCTTGGCGCTTTTTTTATCTTCTAATAAAGCCTCCACAAGCGAGAGCGGAAAATTATCCAGCACTTCAAAGTCGATATCTTCCATCGCTTTTAACGCCGACGACATTCCAGCGCCCGATAATCCTGTAACAAAAATTAATTTATTTTCCATTTTTTCCTAAAACCCATCTACGACCATAAAGTACACCTAAAAACGCAAGATTCATAATAACAAGCGATAAAGTATATAAAACCGTTATCACAGAATAATTATGAAGAGCAAAAAGTTGTAGAGAAAATTTAACTGTGGCTGCTATTGTTAGTAACGGCAACTCTTGGTTGGGGCGATGCCATGTTTTTGCGAATGTAGCGTAATATGCAATTGCATCTATTACAGTTATTAAGATAACTGAATAAAGCGGCGTATCTGTGACCAGCCATAGAGGAATAGCGAGAATAGCAAAAACAAATGTTATCCAATCCGCACGCGTTATAACAATATCTGCTCGCTTATAGTAACCAATGATTGCGATAAAAAACGTAAATGCTGCGGATACGCCTGTAATATAGGCGGCTGGACCTGCGTTATCGGCAACTTGTGCAAAAAAACCAATAGTCGTTAATAAACCCCATATTATCCATGAAAATGGATGAGGGCGTGTTTCACCTTTAAAGATTGAATAAATATAAGCAGAATACCCTATGAACGTTATGATTAATCCAATTGTTGTTAAAACTTCTTTTTCAATCATTACCTTGAAAACCTAAGCACTATGCAACGCCACATAAAATATTGCGCCATTAATATTACCCTTATCATCATGGCTATTTTCTGCCCATATACGACCATTGTGAGAATCAATAATCTGCTTCGAAATCGACAACCCTAACCCTGAATGATTGCCATAGTTTTCATGGTCTGGACGCTCCGTATAGAATCTCTCAAAAACCGCTTCCAGCTTATTTTCTGGGATTCCGATGCCTTGGTCTTTTACGCAAATAATTTCTTCATTCTCACCGCTCTCAATGAATACTTCTATCGTTGATTTATTTGACGAAAACGAAATCGCATTGGTAATTAAATTTGTGAAAACTTGATTTAATCTTTCTGCATTACCACGCACAATGACGGGTGCGCTATGTTCAAAAATAATATCAATTTTATTTTTCTTTTCCGCTAAATTCATTTGGTCTTTTTGCAACGACACAAGCTCTGATAATAAATCAGTGACATTAACGGGCACTAATTTATCACGTGATAATTCTGCATCTAAACGTGACGCACTTGAAATATCTGTAATTAATCTATCAAGGCGCTGAACATCATGGTGAATAATACCCATTAACTTTTTACGTTTTTCTTCGTCCTTAACACGCTCTACCGTTTCCACAGCGCTACGAATTGATGAGAGTGGATTTTTCAATTCATGCGATACGTCCGCTGCAAACCTATCCACCGCATCCATTCTCTCACGTAAGGCGTGGGTCATGTCTTTCAATACAATAGACAGCTCACCGATTTCATCACCGCGATTACTCATATCAGGAATTTCAGTGTCTCTATTTTTACCAATACGCACCGACTCTGCGGCTATCGCCAGCCTTTTGAGAGGGTTTCCAATCACTTCCGCTAAGTAAATCGATAGCATTACTGTAACCCCAAGGGAGCCTAGGAATACCCGAAAAACATCTAAGCGGATTTGGTTAATCTTATTTTCTAATTTGGTACCATCTTTGGTTAAAGTAATAATACCCAATACTTGCTTCACACGCTGCACGGGCGCCGCTGCCGTTAAAACAAATTTTTTGTTTTCGTCCTTCCACGCTGCCGCATTAATGTATCCCTGCATCGCCAATTGAGAATTTGGAAATTTTTCAATGTCATCAGCAACCGTGCGTGGATAATCTTGTAACTTGGTTTGCGTGGGTATCAAATCAAGAAAGCTAATAGCTGATCGACTAAAGCTCTCATTAATTGTACTTCTTGTTTTGTTTTTTAACGGTTCAATTTGCACCGCGCTGCCTGGACCATTTAATTTATAGCTATCCGCTAATACACTGCCATCAACACTGAATAATTTGACACGGCTGTTACTCATCGCGCCCAACCGCATAACCATTCCTCTGGCAAGGCTAGGCTTAATCGCCTCTGTTCCTAATGGGTCTTCGAACGGTATTGGGGACACTTGAAACACAGGACGTACAGAGCCTTCGGATAAGGCGGCAGAATAAAAGCGCGCTTCTGAGCGCATCAATTCCAACTCTCCTTCAATTAAGCTATCAGTGTATTGACCTAAATACAAAATACCAAAACCTAAAATCATCAAGGCAATCATGTTCACGGATAAAATCCGTATGGTCAAAGAGCTTATTTTATTTGAAGATTCATTCCACCGTTGGTCTAATGGATCTAAAACTGGATTCGGCTTTGCAGCGTTTTCTTTTCTATTACGAAAAGAAAATTTGGACGAAGAGCTACGCTTCTTCTTTGACGTCTTCCTTGTACTTGTATCCAATGCCATAAAGCGTTTCAATTTGATTAAATTCGGAATCAACTACTTTGAATTTCTTCCGAACACGTTTGATGTGTGAATCAATTGTTCTGTCATCGACGTAAATATTTTCGCCGTAAGCCAAATCAATTAACTGATCTCTATTTTTAACATGACCAGGGCGTTGTGCCAATGCTTTGACCAGCAAATATTCAGTCACGGTTAAATTAACTGGCTTACCGCCCCATGTACAAAGATGGCGCGAGTCATCAAGAGTTAGGCTACCGCGCTCAATCTTTTCCTCAGAACTTACTTCTTCGGTATTGTTCTGTAGCTGCTGACGGCGCAATAACGCACGGATACGCTCAATCAGTAAGCGTTGTGAGAATGGCTTAGTGATATAATCATCGGCACCCATACGAAGCCCAATAACTTCATCAACTTCATCATCTTTCGACGTTAAGAAAATAACTGGCACAGCGGAGTTTTCACGTAATTTCGATAAAACCTCCATTCCGTCCATTTTTGGCATCTTAATGTCCAAAACGACTAAATCAGGTGTGTTGGTCGAAATGCCTTTTAAGCCCTCTTCCCCATCATTATAGGTTTTTACGTTAAACCCTTCCGCTTCCAAAGACATGGAAACAGATGTCAGAATGTTACGGTCATCATCAACTAAAGCGATATTTTGTGACATATTATTAAGCCCTTTCAGTTATTTAACGGCAAAACCATTAACTTTTATACGCTTAAACATAATGAAACGCAAAAACAACCGTATAAAGGCAAAATATAGGTGATTTTATGGTGAAAATTTTCAGCTAGGTGTGTTTTGCTTGGACATCAGGCGTTTTTCAAACTCTTCTGCTTGGATTTCTATAGAATGGTAGTCATTATATAAATCCTCTAAGATAGAATTATTGCGAACAAACTTCTTATGGCGTGTATCAAACACTTCACAATAATTGGGATCGCTATTCTTATCTAACGATACCCGCGCCAATGTCCCTGCTATGTCAAAATATTGAAATGTCATTATGCTGGAATCACTTCTGGAAGTTTTTGGGTTGTGCCTAAATTTAAACAAGGCGGCTTAAAATCATGCAAGAATTCAAAACAATTTTTTGGTAAGGCAGCTTCAGGTTTTTTTGATTCAAAACCATGCTCGACACCTGCTGCTTTATATAACTTGCGGCTTTGTTCATATAATTTGCGGCGCGATTTTTTAGCTTCTTTAGTTAACTCGCCGCCTTCAGCAGATTCACAAAGCTGTCTCATTTCTTTATATAAATCATCACCCTTGTGTTTTTTAGCATTCCAAAAACTTTCAAGATGGATTTGAATTTCTGCAAAATAATTATTATCTGTTCTAACTACCACGCATAAATCTCTATAAGCACTCATAGGTGGGTTTTCAAAACGATCAGTAATCACCATGTTCTTGTAACTATGGGAAAGGCAGTGAACAGCAAAATGAACATCTTCCATCGTTTTACAGACTAAAGCACCACGCGCTACATCTGTAATTTTTTTAGCAGAGCCATTATGGCGTCCCTCAACAACCTCTTCGGCGCGATTACGTTCTTTTAACTTTTCTGGAATAACAGCTTGGAACCCATACATATCTGACATATTTTTCAATACACGAGATACTTCTCTATGTGCAACTGGTGCTTCGGAATAAGATTCATTTAATGTTTCAACATTTTGAACAGGAAGCCCTTCATTGTCGTAAGCGCTTTCCATTCTTTCAATGTCTATTTCTGCCCTATCCAGCATATCTATCAAAGGTTGTCCAACTTGTTTAATTTCTTTACCCCAATTCGCTGCGTTACGACTTTTATCTCTAAGTCTTTCTCTAACAGCAACAAGAACGGATCTCTCAGCAATTAAGACAGCTTCTTGAGCCACAGCCATTAAGTTGGCATCTGATAAATTGGAACCTTTAATTAATTCTTTTCGGGATTCTAAATAATTAAGTTTATTTGAAATCGTCCAATTCTCTGGTGGATCATATGCCATATTCAACAAGTTAATTGTGCAATCGGCTACTTTTAATCTTCTTGCGCTCAATGATAAAGATTCAATATTTGCTTTTTGAAATTCACGGCGAGCTTGACCCTTTAAATTTGGATCAACACTAACCTCATCAACAATTGAAGCGACGTCATCACCAAGTTCGTTTTTTAACTGGGTATTATCAACATCTGTGTCTTCTTCTAAATCATGGGTTACAGCGGCTGCTATTATATTTTCATCATAATCAGCTAACGTAGATTGCAATAACTCCGCTACCTTTACAGAATGGTGTAGCGTGCTTATGGCTTTACGCGTGTACGAAGTTGGTCGTTTTTCATCTCCATAGGCAAGCGAGGCTAAGTCAAAAGCCTTATGCACCAACGGATGTCTATATAATTCAAATTGAGAAAATTCCACAGCTCTACCTCTATTTACACACAATAAAGTATTATACATAATTTATTGTGTTATATCAATAATTTTTATTAACTCAGCATACCACCAAGCTTTTTACCACCCAACAAATGTAAGTGATAATGTGGGACTTCTTGTCCGCCGTGGTCGCCTGTGTTGGCGATGGCTCTGAAACCATTCTCTGTTAAGTCATGCTCTTCCACCAAATGCGCTACTGCGCGGTGAAACGCCGTTATTTCTTCAGCGCTTGCCTTCGCACTAAAATCAACCAACGATACATAGGCGCCCTTTGGGATAACCAAAATATGAACGGGTGCTAACGGCGCAATATCATGAAACGCCAAAACATATTCATCTTCATAGGCTTTATTGCACGGAATTTCACCCCGTAGAATTTTAGCAAAGATATTTTCTTTATCGTAACTCATAATTTTCTTTATCGTAACTCATAATTCGTTCCTATTAAGCCGCTTTCGTCATTTGAATATCACTAACGCCAACTTCTTCGCCTTTTTGGACAATGATATCCGCCGAACGGAGCGCAGTTGTAAGTGAGTTTTTCATACCTTCAGACATCGTGACCTGCTCATCGGTTTCAACATTTAACGTGACAACGTCCAATAAATGCCCAGCACCGATTTTTTGAACCGAACGCATCTTACGTGTTTCCGTTAACGCCCAAATTAAAAATTCCATTTCACTTTCTTTAGCAAACGTTAAACTAGTGTTTGCCTCTGGCCAAGAATCAACGTGCAATGATATTGCATCATCACCAAACTTAGATGCTTGCTGATATAATTCTTCCGTTACAAACGGCATGAACGGAGCGTATAGGCTAACCAAAATTTTCGTGCATTCAAACAAAGTGCTTTGTGTAGATTTAATTTCTTCCGCGCTCCATTTTGAACCGTCTTGAAAACGTAACTTCACCATTTCTAAATAATCGTCGCAATAAGTCATAAAGAAGAAGCGGTCAATCGCTTCACGCGCTGTTGAATATTCAAACTCATTCAACGCTTCTTGCGCTTTCGTGATTGTTTGGTGCGCATTCAACGTAATCCACTGGTCTTCGATTGTGCGGTCTTCAAACGCAACCATATCATTGGTTGGGTTGAAATCTGTCATATACGTAAACGCCATACGGGACGCATTCCAAAGCTTGGTGACCGCGGCTTTACCACGTTTAATTTCCTTCTCAGAAAACTTTAAATCCTGACCAAGCTTCGCACCACCTGCCCAATAACGCACTGCGTCCGAACCGTATTTCGCAATCAAATTGTCAGGATTAAAA
>JAMASZ010000040.1 GCA_023301585.1 Alphaproteobacteria bacterium
CCAGAATGTGCATTATAGCACCCTTAAAAATATAGTGTGAACGTCTGCTTATGGCCGATAGCCAGCACCTTCAGAGATTAACTGTCTAATTCCGACCCATAGCGGACATTCAATAACGAGATAGCTTTCTTTGATTGGAGGAATAGAATTTGAGATTGCGACCTTCAGGTTATGAGCATTGTTCAAATAAATAACAACAGCAAAACACAACAGAGTATAAAAATTAAATCAGTTACTTAGCAAGAATTGAATTTTGTCGCTTGTGGCACATTATTGCTGTTTTTTGACTCTAACTGTGCCACGAAAGAGAGGGATTTTTAATTACTAAAACGGTGCGGCTAAGCGAATGAAGGCAGAATGGGAGTCGAACTCATCTTTATTCTCGTAGTCATAGCTAGCTGTGAACTCCATGCTAGATGGCGTTGTGTAACCAACACCAACACCCAAATTAAATGTATCTTGGTCAGGATCTGCACCTTCTGATCTAAATGAGGGGCCACCACCTTCAAACGTTGATGTTGTTTGAACCGCGTCACCAACAAGGTCATATCGATACCCAGCGCTTACTTCTGGTGATATAACGCCACCATTATCCTGCACGTAATCTTTACGCACATCCACCCCAACGCCAACTTCGAAAATATTTAAAGCTTCACTGTCAACGTCAAGGTTAGCACCACCAGCACCAGTCTCATTAATATCTTCATTTTGGTAATAAGTATACTTCACGAGCGCTTTGGGAGTGACACGAACCCCTTCATGCTTCGTAAGATTGTAATCACGCGCAACAATAGCGCGCGCTTGCGCTTGGTGTGAACCATAATCACTCTTAGCATTTAATCCTGCAACACCACCAACATTAGAACGCGTTGTTTCATTGTCGCCATAGGTGTAACCGATATCCCCCACAACGTAGATGTCATTACCCAAATCATAATCACCGTATAACGTGGCGTTATAACTATTGATGTCACTTTGCGTGTTTGTAGCATTATCAGAGTCCACATCAGTAAAGGCATAGCTAAACGCAACACCAACTGTTGCATTATCGTGTAGCCCTTCGGTATCCGCGCCAACTGTAATCCCTGTTGTTGTTGAATCAAAGCCTGCGATACCGTCACGTAATCCTTGATCTGCTTTTTGACCAAAAACCTGTCCCCACATCTGAAGGTTTTCTGTAAGGTCACCAGATGAAACACCGCTTTGCCCGCCACCTGTAGTACGAATAGTTGATAGGCGATCAGAAACAAGGCGAATAGTATTCCCTGTTACGTTTTGAGCAGCAGTTAAAGCGCCTGTATCAACCTGCGGTAATACAGCTTGTAAAACTTCTTCTAATTCTTCAGATGTACTAGCAGCAGCAACATTTGCAAGAATAGAGGACAGTTGAGGATTCGTTGTTCCCATTAATGTGTTAATGGCTGTACCTGCACCATTTGCATTAGACGTCACAGCACTACCTCCTGCAGAAGCGGCCTGTGTAACTAAGAAATAAAGCTCTGACGCATCAGCGCTTCCTGTGATATCGACTTGCCCACCATCTGCAATTTCAAAATCAAATAACAACGAGTCATCGGCAGCGGTTTCTAACGCTTGGCCTGTCGCTCCTGTTGTTCCAACAACATCAGCCGTTCCCGTACCAATTAAAATTTCTTGACCATCAACTAACGGGGCCGCGGCGTTAACCTCAGCACCAACAGCCGCGCCTGTTAAATCAACTGCACCTGCTGTCACATTTACATTTCCTGCAACACCTGCTGCATCTATTCCAATATTTAAAGTGCTACCTGCACCAAGGCTCAGCGTGTTTGTATTAAAGGTATCGTCACCACTAATTCTAAATTCTTCCCCTGCATTCACTGTCAGGCTTGAAACTGTAAAGTCACCTTCTGTATCAAAGCCTGAGCCTGTGATGGTGACATTTGAAATATGGCCATTTGTAAAATTATCAACGACATCGCCGATAATATTCCCGCCATTAATGTTAATGGCTGTTGTACCCGAAGCCGCGTCAAATTCAATGGCTGTGCCGCCTGTACCTTCAATCGTACCGCTATTATCAATAGAACTGATTGAGGCAAGCCCTATAGTTGCTATACTACCCTGAAGAAAGATACCTCTATTCCCCGTGATTGTTCCCGTATTCACAACACCACCTGAATAACTGACCTCTGCTGAGCTAGAGCTTGTATCAATCGCTCTTCCAAAAATACCTGCTCCGTTGGTTCCTTGAATCGTACCCGCATTCGTAATGGCGCCACTTATCTCTCCAGTACTTGAACCACCAGGTTCATCCATAGAAATACCATTTTGATTACCCCGTATCACACCACCCGCGAGGTTATTAATCGCGCCTTGGAAATCACCACTCGCAAGGTTATGAGTAATTGCGCTCTGTCCCGCCGTATCATTAATAATATTTCCTGAGTTGTTAATATCAACTGTCCCATCAACTAAATAGATAGCACCATTACTGCCCGTTGATTCAATGGTAGCACCAGCTTGGTTGGTTAATGTTCCTGAGCTTTGAAGAGAAATAGCCCTTAACGCACCAGTAATAGTACCTGCATTATCAATGTTACCAGCCGTAGCCCATATAATCGTACTATTTCCCGTTGAGGTTGATGAAATAGTCGCACCAGCAGCATTATTGATTGTGACATTACCTCCATCCATAAAAATTGTGTTGTTTGTTGACGACACAGTTCCCGAATTATTGAGTATTGACGTGCCACCATTAAAATCAATCGCTTCTCTATTAGCGCCCGTTCCACCAGTATTTGAAATCACACCTGTCGCATTATTATTGATGGTCGTAGACGTTGTTGAAAAATGAATATCAACCGTCGCTTCATTATTAGCGTCTGCTGCATTCGTAATTGTACCATCATTTGTAAGATTTAAAGTACCGCCAGTTTTTTGGATAGCAATATCTCCAACACCATCCAATGTTCCACCAGCCGCATTTGTTAAAACATCCGCACCACCTTGCAAATCAATAGCAGTGGAAGCACCTGTACAGGCGACAGTATCAGCACCAGCTGTGCCCGGATCATCACAAGCAGCATTGGCTTGATTAGCGGTTGAGATGGCAACCAATGAAACAGCAATGGCGGTGGTATAGCGAAGGGATTTAAAAGAAGATGTCATGGCGGGAAGCTTTCGAGTTTAAGGAGAAAAGAAAAAAACATTAATACGCAAAACAATTCAAATAACATAGTATCTTATTTCAATCGTTTAACATAGCTTGCAGACTAAAAACGCCACAGTGGGCATGATGATTATTGGCCATACCCATCTAGCAACGGCTGAATATAGTCTTCGTACTTTTTCCAGCGTTTAACGGATGTTTTGTAAATCGGCTTGTTAACTTGGTCGTGGCTGGCGGTTTTAACGACACGTTTGTTTTTATGAAAATCAAGACAGCCCTCTTCCCATTCCAAGCCACAAAATTTAATAAGCTCTCTGGCTTTACCTTCCAAATCCTCAACCAGCTCTTCATATTGCAGCCCAATGATAAAGTCTTTTGGTAAAATATTTTTCCAATGCCCCATTAAATCATCGCAATCACGACAATATTGCCCCAGCTCTTTTAGATCATAAGCAAAGGGCATGATTTGTTTAAACATACGCATATAATTTGAAATACAAATATCCATTGGGTCACGCATAGAATGAATGATTTTAGCGTTAGGCAAAATTTTATTTATAAGTCCGACATAAAAGAAATTACCCGGCATCTTATCAACGATTTTTGCCGCGCCATCACTATGCGTTCTTAAACGTTCAATATAACGTCCGCCCATATCCTGCAATTCATCATCAGAGGCATTTTCAAGCCACGCCAAATAATTCGTATCAGGCGATTGATTCATCGAGCTGGCGACAATATCAGATAAGTCTTTCAACTCCCCCGCACCATGAATTTG
>JAMASZ010000041.1 GCA_023301585.1 Alphaproteobacteria bacterium
TTTCACGGGGGGACGGGGGGGGAGGAGGGTTCTCGCGGCGGGGACTTCGTGAGCGTGTTGTTTCGAGACAATAGGGTAGGGCAATACCCTGCGTCGAAGTACAGCGAATATCGCGAAAACTGGTGTGAGAACGCTCTGAAGGGTGGTTGCCGTGTTTAATCTTTATACAAGTCATTTATACAAGTCGTGCATAGACGTGGCGGTGTGTGCGCACCTATTTCCTCGAGCGCAAACCGACCCGCCGCGCTGGCTGAAGCCTCTTGCTCTGTCTGGTACCCTGTCTCGTATTTGCCCTCGTGTTTGGCGCATTTTTAAGACCAGTTGTCAACCTGGAAACAGCAAGCGGCGCTTTCTTCACTTTCTGTTTTTTCTTCTTGGCTTCTGCAACGTCTTGTTCCGCATTCTTTACGCTCTCCCTGGCTACTTTGGCAACGGCTCCCATGGCATCCGCTTTGCGCTTGGCTGACTGGGCGGCCTCGACTTTCTTCTTTGCGGCCGACCCGCGGGACGCAGGAGGCGATTTCCTGCTGCTCGAACTCCCTGTCGGACTTCTTCTCGAAGTAGCAGCTTTTGATTTGGCGGCATCTGCCTCCCTCTTCAGCCTCTTTGCCCTGGCTGCTGCTAGAAGATACTTACCGATCGCGCGTCCCGCCCTCTTTTTCACGAAAGCTGCGATTTTTTGTTTGGCGACTAACTCAGCGTCAGCCTTCTGTTGCGCCTTTTCTTTCGCAGACACAGCCGCAGCGGCTTTCTTGGCTCCCATCATAGAGAGGGCATCGGGAACACTGTTGTTCTTCAGCAGTTTGGTCACGCCGCTACTCACTTTTTTCTTGTTGGTGGGCGTGTCTGTACCAATTGCTTTCATGGTGTCGTAAAAATATTTGCAAAGCTTCTTTCGATACAGTTCCTTGGCGCGTGTCACTGTATATTTGCTCCTAAGTTTTACCAGCCACTTGTCAAGAATCGGCCGAAAGCTCTTCCTGTAGTAATCCGAGGCTGCGCCACCCGCATAAAACACGTCCTTGTGAGTGCGAAGAAACACCAACCATGCATTGGGTGTGCGGCACTTCTTCCCCTTCGTTTTGTAACACTTGGCCTTTTTCTTACAAGATACCATTATCACCCATACCCATACAAAATGACAATAAAATAAAATTCGAAAAAAGCCTCAAATGTAAGCGCACGCGCGACACGTTTTTGCGCTTTTTGCCCTCGTGCGACAAACAAAGCAGAAGAGAGAGGGCTGAAAGGAATCCTGAGCGCTCGTACACTGTGCCCCGTACGTAAACTCGGCCGAGTGTCGCCCCTCGGTTGATGGGTTCACCGAATCCCGTGCAATGTGATCGACGTCGCGGACGGCGTCAACGTTCCCTCGTGGCTGAAGGGAACGCCGAGTATTATCGTCGTTGGTACGGATGTGTACCGTGGCGACACGGCATACGACTTTGCTGGTTTTAGATCTTAACAATCACACACTCCCGAGCAGTTGCCATATCACTCGCTCAAACTCCTTATAAAGATACCACGGTCGTTCGAGAGCGAGTCTGAAGACTACATGCGGACATTGCCGTGGAAGATTATTCCATATGATACGATAGCCACAATAAAAAAAATGAGTCCTCCCGAGAAATCAGGAGAACCGTCGGAACCTATTGTCACTATACCCAAAGTCCGCCTCCTCACGAGATCGCGATAAGCTTGTTGAGCTATATCGTTTTCATACATGTCAATGATCCTTCTGTATTCTTCGCGCATCGCGGCAGTCATTCCCAAGTTGTTGTCCATCGCCCACTGTGTGGCTCTTAGGCGGCTTCTGATCGTGTTCAGCGGATCGCGACGCCTCTGATCTTCCCGCCTTTCCCGCCTCTGATCTCGCCGTGATTGCCACATGCTGTTAAATGTGTCAACGTGTTTTTGTATCTCAGCTTGCACGCGATTCCGGAATTCCTCCGTTTGAAGGCCTACGAGCCCGGTCCATCTCCGCATAAAGGGCTGGGTATATAGTACTAGCTCATCGGCTCTTTTCTCCTCCTGTATCAGTTCTCCCGGACTCACATCCGTCCTACAAAATGGACATGTTCCTCCTTGCTCGACTGCAATCCGGAAGCACGATTTGTGTATAATTTGTTTTTCACCACAGCAAGTTGGATAGATGACTGAAGAGGGATCTTCATCTTCTGTATCGTTGACCGTTTCCAGACAGATCACGCACGTCGTATTTTGTAGCTCATCTAGTATCATACGTGACACCTGATCGGCCAATGTTCCCCACGGAACGTTACTATCCGCTAGACCACCAACCTCTGCCCTAATTTTCTTGTCTATGTAAAAAATCAATGGCGGATACATTTTCCTCAGCAATCCGTCGGCTTGTTTTCCCAGATCTACGTCAGAAAGAGAAATAATGACTTTTTTCAGCATCTGTATTTCGGGGTCATAAATGTTGGCTGGTGTACTGAGAACAGGGGGAGAATTCGTGGGTACACAAACGGTTTGCGTCGGATTTTGTCTATCTCGCTGAACGATACATCGTCCATCTGCGGCGCACGAGGTCGGTGTTCGTATGAAGCAATCTGCGATCGACATTATCTAAACCACTACCTTACATGTAGATTTTATTCTCGTGTTGTCTTGGTTGGTGAAACCGACCGCCCGCGCGTAAAGAAGGCGCGTCTCTCAATCAAAACAAAAAATATTGCTGGAAAATACAGTCACAGCCCTCCTTATTATGAACCACGACGACGTCATGATGCCGGATTTTTCTTCCGTTCTTTCGGAAGGAGCTGATGACGTGACTGAACTTTTTCGCGTCTGCACGACCAACACAGCAGCGGCGACAGGGAAGACCGTGAGATAAGACTTAAGGGAAGTCTCATCTCAGGTGAAAATACATCGCATTGACGCGGACGATTTGCTTTCGCGTTTACACGAGCAAAACAGCGGCGGCGGCAGGGAAGGCCGTGAGATAAGACTTAACGGAAGTCTCATCTGAGGTGAAAATACATCGCACTGACGCAGACGATTTGCTTTAGCGTACACACGACGGACACAGCAGCGGCGGGGGGGGGGGGGGGTGGGGGGGGCGGGGGGGCG
>JAMASZ010000042.1 GCA_023301585.1 Alphaproteobacteria bacterium
AGTGAAAGAAAACACAGAAATATCCATTGTTTTCAAGAAGTTGTCGCGAGTCGTATCAACGTACAGCCCATCAAGCTCATTTTTGTCAGAAAAGGCAATGCCGTGGACAATAAAATCTATTTTACCCCATTTTTCTTCAATGACTTCAAAGGTCTTGTCGATGCTTGATTCATCGGTCACATCACAGGGAAGTAAAATGTCTGAACCAACGCTTTCAGCCAGTGGCTTTACGCGTTTAAGCAACGCATCACCTTGGTAGGTAAAGGCAAGTTCAGCACCAGCTTCGTGGGCTACTTTTGAAATACCCCAAGCGATTGAGCGGTCATTTGCGACCCCCATTACTAATCCTCTTTTACCTGCAAGCCAATTTTTACTATTTTCAGTCATTTTGTGTTCTATCCTGTGAAAAAAATCTAGCTTGTATCGTACACATTTGGACGCGTACGTCCAGTGTCTAATAATCGCTGAAACAGCTTTATCACCGCTGATTTTGGCGTTTAGACACAATTTTATGCTATTTTGACAATATATTAACTTTTTCACCCTAAACTAGGGACAAGATTAAAGGAATGACATGAGGGCTCGGTTTCGTGGCTATTAATATTGAAGATGTAAAGGCAATTTGTAAGGATATCTCTACACGCGTAGAGCGCTCCTACAGCGGTCTGTCGTTGTATTTCATTATTCACCCCCACGGTAAGATGAAAGAGACAATGGCGGTCAGCGAGCATGAAATTGTCATGCATCCAGCAGGCGAAGCCGCAAGAATCATGCTTAGAAAACACCATAATGGTGAAAAATCATCGTTCTTAGGTCTGGCTATCTCAAAAGAGAAGAAATTATTAGGATTACAGAGCAAAGATCATTTGCTGGGGCTATATACCCTAAACATTAATGACTTTAAGAGCATTGGTGATGTCAAAGCACATATTTACCATTCTGCATGGCATGCCATTGATTTATACGAAATTAGAAAAGTCCCACAATATCGTAAGAAATTCCGTAGCGGTCCAATGGTTCCAAAACGTTCTGACTTAAATTTAAGTAAAGCAAACTTACAAGCAGATGTATTTTCAATGATGCTTTTAACCCTAGAGGGGCAAAGCAAGGCGATTGATATCATCGGTAAAAAACGTGGTCTTCAATCAATCAACCAACAAATAGATTACAAGGCAGAGAGTTTTCCAACAGTCATTGCCGTTGAGTCATGTAGAATTGCTATGGACGATTTAATTGCGTTAGATGTTGTTCCTGACAACTATGTCACACAAGCAAGGTTATTATCAGTTGAAGTTGGTCAAACTTATGATGAAGAAAACATTCAACAATGGTGGAACTTTACTATCCCTGCTCAAGACATGGCATGGCGTGGATTTACCAGTGAAGAAATTTTATATACGGCTATCAACACTAGCCATGACCCTTACGTGCGCTCGACAGGTTTATTAGTAGCCGAAGTAACAGGTATTGATTACGAAAGCGATGTTATTGATGAGCGTGCTTATAATTCATTCACTGACCCTGATAAGAATTTAGTAATGCATAAAGAATTAGTCGATAGCTTGTTCGAAGAAGTTATTCAGCAAGGTGTTGAAGAGGCGAGTTATCGCCCCTTCCTTAATGCAGCAAACAAGCAGAATGAAAGCCTTACAAACGGCAATATTTTAGGCTGGTGTGCGAATGCCTTACAAGATGCCGCAAACGCATTTGAACGCGCGTTAATTAACGGAACCGCGCCGGAACAAGCAGCCCGTATGCAATTTGAAAGTAACAAGGAAGAGCCACAATGGTCCGACCTTAAAGATTTAAGTGACAAAATCATTGAGAAAAAACGCCAAGGTGTAACCATGACAATGGGACATGTTGCAGAAATTTGTGATAACCAATTATCGTTTTCACCAATGTTAAATTCTGTCACTGTTACAATGAAAGACCCTGCGTATATTCAAAAACTTGAAGCTGCGAACGATCTTAATGCTATGCCAAAAAGTCCAGCGCCGACGGGCTTAAATATTAAAGGTCCAGCACCATCAGGTCCTGCGCCAACACAAGAATTAGCCGCCGCACCAAAAACACCAGCACCAGGAATGCCCGCACCAGGAATGCCCGCACCAGGAATGGGCGGTCCAGGTGGTATGGGTGGTGGCGCGCCAAGCCAAGCACAAATTATGTATCAAAGACATTTGGAAGCAAAACGCGCAGAAGAAAAAACCCAACAAAAAATGGAAGAACACAGAACGGAATAAACATCTATTTCAAACGTAAAAAAGCCTCCTTGCATTTAAACAGAGAGGCTCTTTTTTTAATTCGTTTTTTAGGAAGCTATATTAGCTTACAATTTCCCATGTACCATCAGCTTGACGACAGGCAATGCCGTAGCCACTTTCTTGCTGACCGCCAACGTAGATTGTCTGTTGATATTCACGACAGTAACGTCCTGCTGTATCTTGACCATCTTTTGTTGTTACAACAGATCCTGAATTACCAGTTTCTGGATTGTTCCATGAAATTTCTTCACCAAGAGGTGCGCTATGCGCTTCGTAGTTTGCACGTTGAGCATAAGCCATATCAGCTTTGTCCAATGAACGTCCTACTTCACTACCTACTAGTCCACCTAGTAATACACCGATACCAGTTGCCCATAGCTGACCGTTACCTTTACCTACTTTGGAGCCAAGGATACCACCAGCAATAGCACCACCAGCAGCGCCGAATGTTTCTTTTGTACCTGCACCTTGTAACGACTGACAACCTGCTAAGCCTAATGACAATATCATTGTCACGATTAAAATTGAGTTCTTCATATTATTACCGCCTTTCTTATCTTGCGATTCTTACTCTATACGCTAAGGTAAGCAAAAATTAGGGTAAAATAAAGGCTATATTTAGCAAAAAGCGCATAATAATGACAAAAAGCAGAGACGATGAAAAACCAGAAAATTTCACCCCGCCAGAAAATCCATATGATTTATTCATAGACTGGCAAGCACTGGCGCAGACGAGCGAACCGAACGATCCAAACGCAATGTGCCTCGCCACAGCAACACCAGATGGTAAGCCAAGTGCGCGTATGGTTTTGTTAAAGGGATTAGATGAACGCGGGTTTGTTTTCTACACCAACGACACCAGTAATAAGGGTCAGCAATTAAAGAGTAACGCGCAAGCCGCACTTTGTTTTCATTGGAAAACTTTATTAAAGCAGGTTCGTATTGAAGGTATCGTCGAGCAAGTCAGTGACGCAGAAGCAGATGCGTATTACAACACACGCCACCGTGGTAGTCGTGTGGGCGCATGGGCATCAAAGCAATCACAAGAATTAGAAAGCTATGATGAATTGAAAAAATTTGTTGAAGGTTACGAAGAAGAATTTAAAGATAAAGAAACGATTCCCCGCCCACCCCATTGGAATGGGTTTAGAATTAAACCGACGTATTTCGAGTTTTGGGTTGATGGAGAATATAGGCTACACCAACGCTATTTATACGAACCCGATGGCAATGGTGGTTGGACAACGAAGATGTTGTACCCATAAAATAAGAATAAGAACGCGTAATTTAATAAGAGGAAAAAATGGCTGAAGCAGAAATGAAAAACGACGATAACAACAATGACGAAACAATGAACTTCGAAACCGATGTTTCAAGATTATTAGACATTGTTACAAATGCACTTTATTCCAACCGCGATGTTTTCTTACGTGAACTTATTTCAAACTCATCAGATGCGTGTGACCGCTTACGTTATGAAGCGTTGCAAGATTCCAAGCTGACGAATAAGTCAGACCCTTTTCAAATACGCATTACAAAGACAAACAAAGACACGTCCCTGACGTTAGCTGATAACGGTATCGGCATGTCCAAAGAAGATTTGGTGAGCAACCTTGGGACAATCGCCCGTTCAGGTACAGCCGCAATTTTAGAAAACTTAAAAAACCAAGACCAAGAAAAAGACATGAACTTAATCGGTCAATTTGGTGTTGGGTTTTACGCCAGTTTCATGGTTGCCAAAAAAGTTGAAGTTGTAAGCCAACGTGCTGGTGAGAAGCAAGCATGGATGTGGGAGTCTGATGGTCAAACAGGATTCACCATTCGTGAAGCAACCAAGGACGAGAAAAAGCGTCTTATTAATTCACATGGAACGTCCATCACCTTGTTCATGAAAACAGATTCTACAGATTATTTACTAGATGATAAAATCAAACAAATTGTGTTGGAATATTCTGACCATGTTGAAGTGCCTATTTTCCTGAACGAACATGACAAAAACGCTGAAGATGATGAAGAGCCGATTAATGCAGCTTCTGCGCTTTGGACACGTCCAAAGAACGAAATCACGACTGAGCAATATACAGAATTTTATCACCATATTGGTCACGTGTTTGACGAACCAACAATGACAACACATTGGACAGCAGAAGGTAAAATTGAATATACCGCGCTTCTGTTCATACCAACGATGCGTCCATGGGATTTATATGACCCTGAACGTAAGAATGCCCTGCGCCTATATGTGAAGCGTGTGTTTATTACAGACCAGTTGGACACATTATTATATCCGTGGCTACGTTTTGTGCGTGGTGTTGTGGATTCACAAGACCTACCGTTAAACATTAGCCGTGAAATGTTACAAACAAACCCAGTGGTTCAAAAAATCCGTAACGGTGTTACAAAGAAACTGCTTAGTGAGATTAACAAGCTTAGCGAGAAAGACCCAGAAGCATTTGATACACTTATTGGGCAATTTGGCAGTGTGTTAAAAGAAGGACTTTATGATGCCAGAGACCATCGCGATGACTTGTTCAAGATTTGCCGTTTCAATACAACGAATGATGAAAAACCAACAACGAGTCTAAGTGATTATATTGCGCGTATGAAGCCAGACCAAAATAAAATTTATTATATCTCTGGTGATAAGGCTGAAAGCTTGGCGAAGTCGCCACAGATTGAAGGGCTTATTTCACGCGGTATCGAAGTGTTATTAATGACAGACACGGTTGATGAGTTTTGGTTACAGCAAATTAAAGAATATGAAGGAAAAAGATTCCAGTCTGTTACCCAAGGGAACATCGATTTAGATGACTTTGATGGCGACACCAAAGACAAGGCAGAAAACGATAACGATAAGAAAGAAGATAAAGCAGACACAGCGGAATTAAATAGCTTAACCGCATTTTTGCAAACACAGCTATCGGAACAAGTAAATTCAGTCCGTCTATCAAAACGCCTGACCGAGTCCCCTGTTTGTTTGGTGGCTGATGAAGGTGGCGTTGATATGCACATGGA
>JAMASZ010000043.1 GCA_023301585.1 Alphaproteobacteria bacterium
TTATTAGGGGTCGGTGCGTATCAACGTAAAAAATATAATGATAAGAAAAAGTTAGAAACGGATACTTCTAATTCGAAACTTGCAGATAGTCCTGAATAGTTTTTTTGACCAAATCATATTCCTCCCATGGAATAAAATGGCCGCGCTCATCAAGCAGCTGAATATCAACATTTGAATTGACCAATGCCTCCTCGGCAAAATAGGCATTTTCCATGGGCACGAGTTTGTCTTTTTTGCCTTGAATAACGCTCACTGGAATTTTAACATTTGAAAGTTGCTGTTCCATTTTTAACAACTCTTTTTTAAGTGGCATAATTTCATCGTTAGAGCGCTTCACGTGTTCAGGTAAAAACTGTTTAATAAATTTTTTATCTGCCCACTTATTGTACCAACGTAGCTCTTCATATTCTGGTGAAATTGAAGGCGCTAACAATATAAGAGACTTAATTTTATCTGGGTAATCAACAGCCATACGTAGGGCAACGGGTCCGCCATAAGAATGACCAACGACAATAATATTTTTAGTTACTTTGGTTACTTCGTTCACTGCATTCATGATGCTAGAAGCTTGTTTTTCAAGGCTGGGCTCGTGATGCCCATTATCTGATAAGCCATAACCCATGCGGTCTACAGCGATTAAAAAAGCACTATCGCGCAATTCTGTATCGATTAAGTAATTGGCCCATGCGTTCCATGCGCCCGGTGATCCATGAATAAACAACACAATGTTTTTTTCTGGGTCTCCAGTATTAGTTAAGTAAAATTTTTGATCGTTAATTTCTAAAGTTTGCTGCTTAAAATCTGGTATTTTTGTAAAGTTTACAACAACATCATCAGTTTCATAATAGGGGGGGAATCCGAATTTCATGATAAAAAGCGCTCCCAATGTTCCTAAAAGAATAAGGCTGTATTTTAGTATTTTGGGCAAAAATTATGACTTCTTAATTAACCATAGTAAGTGATCTTTATGCATAAGAATTAGGATTGCGGCTGATATCCAAATACCAACAGCCATACCAAATAATACGCCACCGTCACCAAGAACATCAATACCAAGAGGTGTGAATAGGTGGAAGAAAATTGCCCCACTGATAATGCCTAAAGCCATTAAAGCGCCAAAGCCTGAAAATAATGGTCGCTTTAAAAATAAGCCTGTTAGGATTAATAAAGATGCAATTAATTCTGCGGAGCCAATAACGTAAGCGTTAAAAATACCAGGAGGTAAGAATAACCCTGGGAAACCTAATCCACCAGCCCATTTGTCTAATGTACTAAAGATATAGTCTGTTTCAGGAGAGCCCGTAAATTTAAAGAATAGTGATTGTATAAATACGAATCCTATATAAAGGCTTAAGACCGTTTTGAGTATTTTACTTTTCTTTGACATTAGACGTTTCCTGTTTGTATGAATATTTGATTATAACCTGTATTCGCTATATTAGACCTTGTTCGTTACATATAATATATATATTTAAGATATTATGACCCAAATCGAGATTATCGAATTATTCTATAGTGTTATTGATAAACCGTTCCTATTAGCGTTTTTGATTATTCTCACGACTTTCATTCTTGAAGATTTAGCAACGACAACGGCTGCGCTAATTGCGGCGCAAACAGATGTTCATATTTTAGTGCCTTTATTATCACTGTTTGCAGGCATTGTAATTGGTGACATTGGGCTATATGGACTGGGTCGATATGCCAATCGATATAAGTTTCTACAAAAATTTATCCATAGCGAAAATATGGAAAGGGCTTCGAAGATGCTCGATAAAAACTTGATTTTGGCTGTACTAGGGTCACGTTTTTTACCTGGAATGCGTCTGCCAACCTATACGGCGATTGGTATGTTCGAGATTTCTTTTTCTAAATTTTTAGGCGTTGTCATTATTGCGGTGACTATATGGACAGGAATTTTATTTTCTCTCTTTTATATGTTGGGTAGTGCCGCCGAAGAGATATTGGGAATGTATAAATGGTACGCTCTCACGTCATTAATTATAATATTAATTGCTGGCCCCAAAGTTTATCGCTATTTAAAAAAGTAACTATCTTCCGCTTATGAGTTTGGCAACGATTTCTGGATTAGCAAGCGTGGAAGTATCCCCTAAGCTATCAAAGTCATTTTCGGCAATCTTACGCAATATACGGCGCATGATTTTTCCTGAACGTGTTTTTGGAAGCTCGTTAGAGAAGTGAATTACCTCTGGCGTTGCGATAGGTCCAATTATTTTACGTACGGTTTGGACAATTCCTTGTTTGATGGAATCATTTGCTTCTTGTCCTGTTAATAATGTTACGTAAGCGTATATTGCTTGTCCCTTGATGTCGTGAGGAAAGCCAACAACAGCGCTTTCGGCAACCTGTACGTGTTCGTTAATGGCGCTTTCAATTTCTGCGGTTCCTAAGCGGTGCCCTGAAACATTTAAGACATCATCAACGCGTCCTGTAATCCACAAATCACCATCTTCATCACGCTTGGCACCATCACCAGTAAAATATTTGTTAGGGAAGCTTTGAAAGTAAGTATCAATAAAGCGTTGATGGTCACCGTAAATTGTACGCATTTGCCCAGGCCAGCTATCGGCAATGCATAAGTTACCCTGTGCAGCACCTTCTAAAACATTGCCGTCATTATCTAAAATTTCTGGCTGTATACCAAAGAAGGGTTTGCTGGCAGAGCCAGGTTTCAAGGTGTGGCAAGGGAGTGGTGTAATTAAATGCCCACCTGTTTCGGTTTGCCACCATGTATCGACGATAGGGCATTTTTCATTACCCACAACGCTATGATACCAAAGCCATGCTTCGTTATTTATTGGTTCACCAACGGTTCCGAGGATTTTTAACGAAGCGCGGTTGGTTTTTTTAACCCATTCATCACCAGCACAGAGCATGGAACGAATTGCCGTTGGTGCGGTGTAGAAGATATTGACTTGATGCTTATCTACAATCTGCCAAAAGCGTGACCAGTCGGGGTAATTCGGCACCCCTTCGAAGACAACCGAAGTTGCACCATTGGCTAAGGGACCATAGACGATGTAGGAATGCCCTGTAATCCAGCCAACATCTGCCGTACACCAATAAATATCGCCCTGTTTGTAATTAAAAACGCTCTCATGCGTGAAAGACGCGTACACCATGTAACCACCTGTGGTGTGGACGACCCCTTTGGGCGAACCAGTAGAGCCTGACGTATAAAGTATGAAGAGTGGATCTTCTGCATTCATAGGTTGGCATGGACATTCATCTTCTTGGGCGTCAACGACATCATGCCACCAAATATCGCGATTATTATCCCACGCAATCTCACCGCCAGTGCGTTTATAGACCAAAACATTTTTGAGGTTAGGGCAATTTTTTGCTGCTTCATCTGTATTACTTTTTAGTGGAATAGCCTTACCGCCACGTACACCCTCATCAGCGGTGATAACGATTTTAGCATCACAATCTTGAATACGGTTTTGCAATGATTCTGGCGAAAAACCACCAAAAACAACGGAATGCACGGCGCCAATACGCGTACAGGCAAGCATCGCATAAGTTGCTTCTAAAATCATTGGCATGTAGATAATAACACGATCACCTTTGCTCACGTCCATTGATTTTAGAGCATTCGCTAATTTGCAAACCTCGTGTTTTAAATTGCTGTAAGTAATTTTTTTAGTTTGAGAAGGGGCATCGCCCTCCCAAATGAACGCAATGTCATTCGCCTTGTGGGGTAAGTGCCTATCGATACAGTTATAACTAGCGTTTAAAATGCCGTCTTCGTACCATTTGATTGAAACATCACCTTTGAAGGAGGTGTTTTTAATTTTAGTGGGTTTTGCGACCCAATCGATTCTTTCAGAAATCCCTGCCCAAAATTTTTCAGAGTCCGTGATCGATTCTTGGTAGGTCTTATTGTAGGTGTCTTCGCATATGTCGAGTTGATCTAAAATGCTGTGTGATGGGGCGAATAACCGATTCTTTTTTTGCTCTGACATAGTTCAGATTCCTAGGAAAGTATTGCTTATGTTAATAATATTTGAGTGAATTAACTATATTAGATTGATTGTCTTTGTACAATCAATAAGCGAGCCTAAATATTTCTATTAATTTACAATACGTTAGTTGGTAATCTTAGAAACATCAGGATAAGTAACGCTTAATTTATCATTGCAATTTCAATACGTTGTTTTGTTATGTTAGGGTCATTTAATTAAAGAAAATTATGTTTATATGACCAAGCAATATTTATATATAGCGCTGTGCTTCACATTGGTTTTGGGAGTTGTTGCAATGCAACCTCACAAGGCTTCTTGGGCTGTTGATGCAGTTAACTTGAAAATCTGGAACGCTAAAAAAGTTGACTGGTGGGTTTCAATGGACGATGAAGCGCAGTCTGGTTCTAAGCAGGGTTGTGAAATTCACTGGTTATATGATGATGCGCTGGATTTATCACTAAACATTAGTGACAAGAGACAGCTTTACTATAATTTCATTGTTTCGAAAGAACGTAAAAGTGACGTTCCTTCCATCAATTATGCTCAAGCTGACACAGCTTATTTGGTTATCGATGAAGTTAAAAATCCGCTGGCAATTAGCAGAGGGCAATCATCACAAGTAATTATGGCGTTACCAGGCAGCCTTAATGACATTAATTTCATCAAAGATGCTAAACGCTTATTGTTGAAGATCGGCGGAACTATTTACAACTTTCCTTTAGAAAATGCGGATGAAAATTTTTCTTATTTCCAAAAATGTATGGAGACATTGAACATTCAAGTATCAAGTTCTTCTGCTGCTAGACCTCCGAGCCCTAAACCATTGGCCGCGAGCACAAGAAGTTTAAGCCA
>JAMASZ010000044.1 GCA_023301585.1 Alphaproteobacteria bacterium
TGGTGGTGGCGGAGGCGGTGGAGGAGGCGGAGGCTGGTAGTCTTCCCTAACTCTTTAAAAAATATCTTTATATTTTTCTTCTTTAAACCCTAAGTAGGTAGTTCCTTTATGTAGTAATAATGGACGTTTAATCAAAGATGGGTTTTCTAACGCTATCTTAACGGCATTGTCATCGTTCATTGTGTTTTGGACATCTTCAGGTAATCTGCGCCAAGTGGTTCCGCGTTTATTAATAACTCTTTCCCAACCATGCGCGCTTATCGCTTGTTTAAGAACCTCAGTGTCTGGTTCGTGTTTTTTATAATCGTGAAATTCATAAGAAACATTATTCTGTTCCAACCATTTAAAGGATTTCTTCATAGTGTCACAGTTTTTAATGCCGAATATTGTTGTGGTCATTTTGGTTCCTTATTTCGTGTTTCATCATTAATAGCAAAATAGTTCTCATATTATAAGTTAATTCTATAGTTAAAAGAGGTGTAGCTTGTTATGGTTGTAAAAAGGAATTAAAGGCATGAGTAATAAGATAGTAACGATTTTTGGTGGTTCTGGCTTTTTGGGGCGTGAGATTATTGATGTTTTAATGACCGAAGGTTTTCAGGTTCGTGTGATTACGCGCGATTTAGAAAATATTAAATCGGTTGGTAATCTTGGTGACCATGAAAAGATCGACTTTATGGCGAGCGATTATTCGGAAGCGGGTATAGAGAATAATACTCGGGGTTCATTTGCCGTGATTAATCTAGTTGGGATTTTATTTGAAAAGGGGGCAAGGACTTTTCAGCATGCTCATACTAAAATTCCATATAAAATTGCTTTGGCTTCTAAAAAGAATAATGTAGAAAATGTAATTCATGTGTCTGCATTGGGGATTGATAGATCCGCTTCTAAATATGCGGCATCAAAGGTTGCGGGCGAGAAAGCGTTGTTTAAAGAATACCCTGATGCTGTTGTATTAAGACCGAGTATTATTTTTGGTGCAGAGGACTCCTTCTTTAACATGTTTAATAAAATGTCACGGTTTATGCCAGCGTTTCCGTTGATTGGTGGTGGAAAGACCAAGTTTCAGCCAGTTTTTGTCCGTGATGTAGCGGAAGCGGTTGGTAATATATTGATTGGTAAATTACCAGCCAAGCAAGATGTTAAAGGAAATACGTATCATTTAGGTGGTCCAACCGTTTTAAGCTTTAAAGAGATTTATCAAAAACTTTTCGAGATTACGGGGCGTAAGCGTTTTTTAGTACCGCTTCCTTGGGGAGTAGCGAAATTGCAAGCTGGTGTAATGCAATTAATGCCAACACCGATGCTGACGACAGACCAAGTAGAGTCGCTTAAAAGCGATAATGTTATTGTGGGTGAGGTGCTGACGTTACAAGACCTAAATGTCAAACCCACTAATATGGATGCCGTATTACCGACATATTTGAAAAATTAAGTAACTAATCATATACTGTTTACGAATTTACAATGAATTAAATAATCATATAACAAGGATTGAACCATGCGTCTTATATTGAGCTTAATTATACTAGTAACACTACCTTTTACAGCCATTGCGGGCGAAGCGTTAAAAGTTGGAGATAATGTACCAGCAAGCATTACTGCCAAGGATCAATTTGGCGTGGAACGCAGTTTCAGTGACCTTGTTGGAGAGAAGGGCGCGACGTTAGTGTTCTTCCGTTCAGCAGATTGGTGCCCTTATTGCCAAATTCAGCTTATTAAATTGAATAAAGATGCCGATAAATTCACGGAATCTGGTTATCCGCTTGTAGGTGTTAGTAATGATGAAATCGTTAGTTTGAAGCGTTTTGAAGATAGATTGCAGAAAATGACAAGTGCTGAGAAGTCAGGTTTTACGTTTTTAAGTGATGAGAATTCCGAAATCATTAAATCCTTTGGTATTTTGAATGAAACACATAAAGAAGGCTCATTTGCCTATGGGGTGCCGCACCCTGCCGTTTATATTGTTAATAAAGATGCCAAGATTGAAGCTGTTTTGCAGGAAGAGGGGTATAAAGACCGTCCTGCGAATGAAGTTATTATCGATGCCATAAATAAGCTGTAATTCTTCTATAAATAATAATCACGTCTTTTTTATTGCTATTTTTCAGTAAGATGGCGTATATAAAGACATAATTATTTATAAGGATTTTTAGATATGCGTATTACTTCAGCTTTTTGGACATTATTGTTAACTTTTGGTCTGGTTTTATCAGCTTGTGGAGAAGCACAAACTGCCGGTGCAGATGATGGTCTTTATGACCCAACAGCCCCTGATGGTTCAGCATTTGTACGTTTTCTAAACATGGATAACGATGAGGTAACTCCTAGCTTGAATGGTAAGAAGTTTGATGCCCTAGCGACAAAAACGCAAAGTGCTTATTTCGTAGCACCTCAAGGAACAGCTAAAATTGCATTGGGTGGCGATGTAATGAGCAAGGAAATCGTTGAAGAGAAGTTCTACACAGCAGTAAAATCAAACGGTTCAGTTGTTTGGATTGAAGACCATGCAAATAATAACCGTGCAAAAGCGACAATCGCACTTTATAATTTCAGCAGTAAAGATGACCTAGCGCTGAAAGCAAAAGAGGGCGCAGTTAAAGTATATGACGATGTTGACGCAAGCGCGATGAAGGCACGTGACATGAACCCTGTGAAAATTGACTTCGGTATTTACGAAGGTGAAGAAAGCTTGATTAAGATTGAGCCATTCATTATCGAGCGCGGTAACCATTACGGTATCATCTATGACGGTTCCGAAGTGAAGGTTATCACGGGCGCGATTGATACTACGCGTTAATAATGACTGATGGTATTTTCGTCTAATATATTCCTATTTGCGTTTTTACCATTATTTTTAACGCTCTATTATTTAACTCCTGACAGGTTTAAATCTCTGCCAATCTTGATTGGTAGTTATATCTTTTATGCGTGGTGGCGTGTTGATTTTATGGCTTTGTTCGCGGGCGTAACCCTTTGGAATTACGTTATTTATCGCTTTATGAGCGCGAGCGACAAACACGCTAAACGCTTTATGGTCCTTGGGGTTGCGGGTAATTTGGTAACGCTAGGTGTGTTCAAATATTTCAACTTTGGGATTGATAGCTTTAACCTTTTACTGAACCAAATGGGCGTTAGTTCCATTGGCGCGATGCAGATTATTTTGCCGATTGGAATCTCCTTTTATATCTTTCAGGCGATTAGTTTCTTGATTGATGTGCATCGTAAGGACGCACCACACCCAAAGAGTTTCTGGGATTTTGCGGCGTTTATATCGCTGTTCCCGCAACTTATTGCAGGACCCATTCTGCGTTATAAGGACGTGGCAGAACAGTTTCAAAACCGTACCCACACAATGGATAAATTCTCCGAAGGGGCTTACCGCTTTATGCTGGGTTTCGCGCAGAAGGTTTTGATTGCGGATAGTGTGGCGCCACTGGCTGACCAAGTATTCGCGCTGGAAAACCCGACATTAATGGAAAGCTGGATAGGGGCGCTTGCCTATACTATTCAGCTATATTTCGACTTTATGGGGTATTCTGGCATGGCAATTGGCTTGGGACTGATGATGGGTTTCCGCTTTATTGAGAACTTTAATCATCCTTATATTAGTCGCTCTATTACAGAGTTTTGGCGTCGCTGGCATATCTCACTTTCAAGCTGGTTGAAGGATTACCTCTATATTCCGCTTGGTGGAAACCGTAAGGGTTCAAAACGCACTTACATTAACCTGTTCCTGACAATGCTGTTAGGGGGCGCGTGGCACGGCGCTAACTGGACATTTGTTATATGGGGGGCATGGCATGGAACACTACTCTCTATCGAGCGTGCGTTGGGCTTGAAGGGCGTAAATTGGCCAAAGATTATGATGATACCGACTTTATTGGCAGTAATCATTGGTTGGGTTATTTTCCGTGCCGATAATGTTGGGCAAGCATTTGATATGTATCGCGGTATGATTGGCTTAAATGGCGTAGCGGTTGGCGAAGTATTTAAATGGCAGATGAGCTATGAGGCGCTAACTTTCTTGATTATCGGCTGGTTAATCGTCTTTATCAGCCCTAAATATTTAGAGTTCCGTAGCGCGATTGATGGCGATAGCGCAATGATTACAAATGGATATACGAAACCTATCGTATCTATTTTAACTGTCGTAATATTCATATTAGCGGTTATGCGCCTATCAGCGGCGAGTTATTCTCCCTTTTTGTACTTCCAATTCTAAGACTTTAATTGACATAATATAAAACCTTCTGTATATAAAACATAACAAAACATAGGAGATTAAAATGACAGGAGCTTTTGGAGCAGGTTGTACGCTTGTAGCTGGTGCGGTAGTAGTGTCGGCAATGTATGCAGGCGCATCACATATTAATGATACAGTTGAGCTAATCCGTGTAACCGATGTTATAGATAGTTCTCCTGCCACAGCAGTCTTCACGAGTGTTGCTGATTGTGCTCTAACTGGCTTTGAGCGAGCTGATTGTAAAGATACAAAAGACTTTGCCCGTGATTTAAACAAGGGTTACACTGTCCCACCTACATTTAATAATTTTGATGATTGCGATTTAGATTTTGCTTGTAAATATGTTGGGCGATCTAATTACCAGCCAATTATGGAAGCGTGGCAAGTGGGCGTTGATGCTGAAGGTAATATGACAGCGGAAGCTCTACCTGTTTATTTAGAAGCTGATACTTTCTTTGTACGCCCTATTGGCGATGATAAGGTTGAAGCCATCTCTATGGACGGTGATCAACGTGCTTACACAGTGACTGAACGTCAACCAAGCTAATTAAAACTCAAACACACCTGCTAAATAACCAATCACGCTGATGAAGGTTAGCATTGCGAAGACGTGTAGTCCGAGCGAGGATAGCTCTACGATGCGTTGTTTCCAGACTGTGCCTGATGCTAGTAGCTTTGTTGGCTGACGTGTCCAGCTTTGCTTGTTTAAGCGGAAGAGGATGAAGGTCTTAATCAGTGAGCCGTAGACTTGGTTATAATATAACAGGAATGGATACATCCAACTTGTCTTATAACGCGCTCCAAGGAGCATAACGGTCATTACCCAACGAGTTAATCCAATCCAGACGGCATAAATTGCCAAGAAGGCGATTGAGTATTTAAAGCATAACATCGTCACAAAAATAGGACCTGAGAGGGCTGTCCACATGGACATTCTCTGGTCAAGCAAGCACCACCATGTAAAGAAACCAGTGGTATGCGGAGGAATGTTTAGCGCACGTGCGTTTGTACGGAGCATGTTCCCAAACCAACGACGCATTAATATTGTCGATGCTTTGAAGAAGTTTGGATGTGGCGGGTCTTCAATCGTGTAGATTTGTACATCTGGCACGTAAAGCATGGACCACCCCTGTTTTAAAACCCAATACCAGCTTGATTTATCATCACCTGTTAAGAAACGTAGGCGTCCAAAACGCCAGTGTTCAAGGTGGTCATTTTCCACCTGATTAATGAAGTCAGGGTTGGTAACGATTGACGCGCGGAACATGGACATACGACCAGTAAGTGTAAGCACGCGTTTAGAAAGTCCCATTGAGCTCATCAACATTTGGCGTTGGGCGAAACGTAATGAGTGCCATTCACGGATGACCTTAGAGCCATTTACCTGACATTCTTCATCAGTTGTAAGCGCACCAATTTCTGGCATCATTTTAAAGAAGCTAGCGGTCTTTTTAAGAAGTCCAGATTCAAGGGCGGAGTCCCCATCAATAACGGCGGCAACCGCATCGGCAGGGGGCATATCACGAGATATTGCACGGAAACCTTGCGCTAATCCATCACGTTTGCCTGTGCCAGGGATACGGACGATATCTAATTTCAGTTTTTTGGGTGGGTTCATGTCACGGAACATGGATTTAATCATACGCTCGTCAGAGGCCTCGACGATGGAAGGAACGATAAGACATTCAATGTCATGTTCGTTTACGCAATCAATTGCATCTTGGATAATAGAGCGGAATACTTTTAGGCTTGTGTCCGTTTCAATACGGAAGCTTGTCACAAGAAGGTAAAGCTTTGATGGCATTAGCTCATCACGGTTGCGTTCTTCAACCTTACGGTATCTAGGGAAGACAATATTCTTGAAGATTATCGCGCGAATGAAGTGTGTAATACCCCAGCTATAGCGCCATATTGCAAGACCACCGACCACAAATAAGAATTGTGCAGAGCCAGGCTGTAGCGCCATGGCAGGCAAAGCAAACACGGCTGCGATTAAGGCAATCGTATAAACGGAAAAACCCACAATCCCTTCAGGTAGAAGGGAATGCAGGGCTTGTTTTAAAGTTGAGGTTTTCTTACCAGCAGATTCCACGGTAGCCACTACGATTTTCGATTTCAGGATCAATACGAACTAAGTCAAGAACAGGTGCGTCTTGATTTTCAATCGATTGGATAATGCTAGAGAAGTCTTCACCGTTATTACCGATAACAAAGAAGTCAGACTTTTCAATTAGCTCAGCTGATGTTTCAACCAAGTTTTTAGAAATGTGACCGATTACATTGTTAATGTAATTTTGGTTCGCACCTTCAGTCTTGCTCGCTTTTAAAACATTTTTATCATAAATGTTAATATTGATGTCGTTTTCTAACAGTAAGTTAGCAAGCGTTACTAATGGGCTTTCACGTAAGTCGTCAGTACCTGCCTTGAAGCTTAAACCAAGCATACCAACGCTTTTAGCGCCAGATTCTTTAATCATTCTTAAAGCGCGTGTGACTTGGTTGTCATTTGCTTCTAATAAGGAGTCAAAGATTGGCGTCGCTAGACCGTTTGCTTTACCAGTTGCGCGGATAGCACGAACGTCCTTAGGAAGACATGAGCCACCGAAAGCAAAACCAGGCTTAAGGTAAGCTTTTGAAATGTTCAATTTCGTATCAAGACAGAAAATGTCCATTACTTTATGTGAGTCAACGCCACAGTCGCTGATGATGTTTCCGATTTCATTTGCAAAACCAACCTTCATCGCGTGCCATGCATTATCAGCGTATTTCACGCCTTCAGCAACATTAACGTCTGTAATAACGCGAGGAGCTTCGATGCCCTCATATAGAGCCATAATCATTTCAGCGCTTTTCTCATCATC
>JAMASZ010000045.1 GCA_023301585.1 Alphaproteobacteria bacterium
GGGGCTGATTTTTCCTTGAATCGAAGAAGTCGGTTGTTCGCGATTTCGGTTATATTCTTGTTATTATATATCGATTCGAGTGGACGATGGTCGGTAATGAGCTCGAAATGCTTCATTCCCTTGAGAAAATAATCGAGCTTTTCGAGGGCAACGGTTACTGCGTATGCCTCGATCTCCACCGTGCTGTAGTTTCGTTGTGCGTCGTTGAGTGCGTGTGATCCACACTGGACGATGCGGGGCTTGCTTTTCTCGTCTTCGCCGTATTGAAGGAGGATGTAGCCAACACCGTGGAGGCGGGATGCGTCCGTGATCAGTCTTGTCTTCAATTTGGGGTCAAAGGGGAAAACAACAAGCGGCCCCGTTAATATTTCCTTCGCTTTTTCGAACTCTTCCTGCATGTCTGGAGTCCATACATATGCGTTGCCTTTCTTGAGCAGTGCACGCATTTGTACCGTGGCTTGAGACAGATCCGGGATAAATGAGCCGAGCTGGTTGGCCATCCCGAGGAAGGATCGAAGTTTTGAGATATTTGTTGGGGGAGGAAGATCAGCGATGGCTTGGACCTTTTCTGGGTCAGGTTTCACCGTTCCCTTGGAAACAATATAACCCGCGAATTTGACTTCTTCGCCGAGGGTGAATTTTTCCTTGGACATGGTGATGCCTTCTTCTCTGCATCGGTCTAAAATGATCTTGAGTCTGGCTAGGAGTTCTTCAATCGTTGTGGCCCATATGATGACGTCGTCGATGAGTTTGGCCGCCCAGTTGAGGCCGGCGATGATCACATCGGAGCGAATGTTCCATTCGTCCGAGCTGGCTGAGCAGCCCTGTGGACACCTTTCGTAGCGAAATTTCCCCCAAGGGAGTAGGAAAGTTGTGAGTTTCGAACTTTCGGAGGAGAGCTTGATCTGAAAATATCCAGACACGGCATCCAAGGTCGCAAAGACCTTGGCGCCGGGAGGGATACTTTTCATGATCTCTTGTGCGCTCGTGAACGGATGAATGGGACGTTTGACATATCTATTAAGCCTTTGAAAATCAGTAACTAGCCTGACCTTGCCGTTTGCTTTCAAAACGAAGTGGCCCGGGCTTACCCATTCTGTTACTCCGTTTTCCTGTACTATGATGCCGGTTTCCATGAGTTTGTCCGTCAACTCTTTGGCTCCCGGTGCGAGGTGGTGAGCTATCTGGCGGGATCTGGAAATCTTGAGAGGTGTGATTGGTTTGTCGTCTCTCAGCTGGATTTTCATCTCCGGACCCTTCATGGGTTCTTTAGGTAGTTCATCTCGCAGTACGTCGGAAAATTGGGTCAGTAACTTGGCCTTCGTTTTTCTGAGTTCTTCTTCGATTTCCATTTCTTCTTTGGATTTCACGGCTCGACATCGACAACATTGTTTTGCCCGAGGAAACGGAGTGGAAAACTGGGAGAAAATGAGATCTTTCGTTTTCTCGAAAGCATTCGTTTCTTCTGTTTCTTCTTCTGCTTTGACTGCTTGGCAAACCGCGTTCGGGAAGTTATGTGGGATAGCTTCCATGCGGATGAGGTCGGCGTACGATATGAATATCTCATCGACGTCGTTGGAGACCTTGAAGTGGATTTTCTTGGATATGTTGGAGTTTTTGGCGGTGACGAAAAGTTCAATGGATCCTGAGCAGTGCATGGAAATGTTATTCGCTGCACGGAGGGTAATTTTTCTCTTCGTGTTTATTTCGCCCACAAGACCGTGTGTCTCGAGAATTTCCTGTGGGATAATCGAGATCATCGCTCCTGTGTCGGCCATTGCTTCTCCCGCGAAGGCCTTATGCATACTTTTGTTTCCGAGGTATCGAAATTTGAGTTTCAATCCGGGGGCGGCTATGGCGTGGGAGGGCGCCGCGCCGTTGTCTAGTCATTCCTGGTGCCGCTCGTCTTCCGTGGAGCGGTCGCCAGAGATTTTCCTAGCCGCGGCCGTGTCTCCGTCCCGTGTGGGCGAGCGACCGCGCTGTTGGTTTTCTTTCTTCTTGGAGTTGTAGATGGACAGGCATGCGTTGGCGTGGTGGCCTTGGCCCTTGCACTTCGAGCAGAGGGCCCCCTTCAACTTGGGGCATGCGTCCTTCTTGTGTTTCGAGGAACCACAGCAGAGGCACTTATCCTTCATGTCGTCCCATGTAAGGTACTTTCCTTCGCTGGCGCCGCTGGACTTTTTCTTCTTCTTCGATTTTTCTCCAGTGACCTTGTTGATGGCCGCCGTGCCTCCCGACTTGATGCTCTCCTTCTTGTGCAGGGTGGCTTCGAACTCGAGGACGGCGGTTTTGAGCTGGGCGAAGGTGTAGTTGTGTGCTTCCTTCTCCGTTAGCTTGTCTTGTAGTTTGGGATGTGGGCAGGAAGCGATGGCCTTGAAGACCATTCTCTGGTCGGAGGTCATCTTGCCTGCGTCGGCGTAGTTCCATGTTGTTTTCAGGCGAGCTAGCCACATCATGAGGCCTTCGCCGTCCTTCGAGGCGAATCGGGCCCAGTCCATCCTCCGAGCAAACAGCGGATATTTGATTTTGAAGGCTTCGCGGAGCGTGTCCACGGCGCCGTTTGAGTCGAACGGGGGAATGGTGTTGTTGGCGTAGCTATCCAGGTGGTTGTAGACGTCGAGGTCGACGTAGGCTCGAACTTTAGCGAGTTGAGCTGCCGGATCTCGGTTCTCGTAGCTGTTGTTGATGAAGTAGTCCAGGAGATCCTGCTTCCATCTGTCGAATTCGAGGGGTGTGGCATCGAATGACAGGCGTTCCGGCACGGTGGACGTGTCGACGGACTGTTGGACCTGGGTCTGGGGAAGTGGGGCTGGTGGGCGGGGCGGCGGGTTCGCTGCTGCCTCGGCGCGCAAGGTTTCGGCCTTAGCGCGGTCAGCCTCGATTTGAAGCTGGATTGCCTCGTTTTCTTCTTGCTTCTTCTGAGCTTCGTACGCTCCTTCGGCCTCGGCGTGCTTGAGGCACGCCTGTGAATGTTGGGCCTGAAGGGCGTGTATCTTCTGTTGCCATTGCTCCCTGTCCGCCATAACTGTACAGGCCTCCACGACTTTGAAGTAGCGGGCGAGTAGAGTTTCGAACATTGTGAGCAAGTCCGTGTTCGCAACGGCGGCCCGGTCGGAGCCGTCGGTGGTCGGTTGGCGGGCGAAGGCGTTGGTGGCGTTCTCCGCACTGGCATACTTGAGGTCCCACCGGTCGCGGGCCTCTTTGGCTTTTTTCTTCGCTGCCTCGAAGGCGGCGAGCTGGTCTGGGTCCATATCACCGGTGTGTGGTGAAGACGATGGATCTGTGGATGATCTGGTCGCCGTGGGACTGGGACTGGCTTGCACTTTCACGAGAGAGCTGTTGTGTTGCAGTTGTGCACTTTAGCGGTCGATGTGGGTTTCACGTGTCGGGCGTAAGTACTTTTTAAAGCGCCATCTTTAACGAGTCTTTACTAGTGTTATTGACTAACTCAGGACTCAAGATTCGAGCATTAACTAACTGTATTTCCGTTCTCTCTTCTCGTTGGCACGTTCGGATATTTCCCGTGTCCTCTTGCGCGCGTGCGCTGCAAGGGGATAGAGATATAACCTACATGCCGCCGAGATATTAATAACAATAAAAATTTTAATTTTTTGTAGTTGTTAATATGTAAAACTGAAATAAAATTGTAATAGTCTGTGTTTTCTTTTGTGAGTCGATTTTTTCTTTCTACTGTATGGTAGGTCCGCGCCTCACTGTACACTTGGCGGACCCACGGGTCGGGTGTGGTTGATCCTTTTCTGCCGCCCGCGCCTCACTGTACATTTGGCGGGTGGTTTTGGGGATCTATTTGGAGTTCGAGCGCGGCTCACTCGCTCTTGGTTGAGGTTGAGAGAATAAAATTTGAAATAAAATAAATGATAAATTAAATTTTAAGTTTAGTTCTCTCGCAACCTCGATGATCTGACTTTCAGCACAATGCAGACTCGGTTCTTCTCGGTGAGTCTGTGGCGTCGTCGATCGAGTGCGCCGTGATGGCGCCGGTTTCGTGTTGGCCGCAGGTGGCCGATTCGGCGTATACCGACATTGTCCTGCTTGTCATGCTGGTAAGATCAGCTTCTTGCCAGTCAAGACGGCTCTCGGTTTCTTCTGTTGTGCCGCACGTGGCCGTTTTCGGTTCGTGCCAGTCATGATGCGTCATAGTGCCGCAGGTGGCCGTTGTCCCTGGGGATACGGTCCTGCGCGTGCGCCTGACGCGGGATGAACGACGGAATCGTTTGGCTTCTCGTACGTGTCTGTCTCGTTTCTCGTTCTCGATCTCGCATCTTTCCTTATTGAATTGAACTCGGGCTCCCTCCAAATCGAATGGTTTGTAGTGAGCTACGTTTCGTCCGGCGTGGAGCTCCTGAACAATGGTGTTTTGGAGATCGTGTTGTCGTTGTTCGTAGTATTCTCTCTCCTCTGCCGCGATGCCGTCTCGCCACTCTTCTTGTGAGATGTGTTGGAGGCGGGATGGCTTGCGAGCCGGCGGTGGTGTCGGCGGGATGGTGACTGCTTTGATGCATGTCGAGAAGATACCGTGTTTTCTGTGTAATTTACAGAGGGCTTTGGCAATGAGGATCGTGGCTGTCAGAATCATGATGAAAATTGCGAGTTTCTCGAGCAGGCTTGGGCCGGAAGAGCCCGGCGTGCCCGGTCCTGCGTAGTTTTCGGTGAGGTCAAACAACCTGAAGCCGGATTGGCTGGATGTGACTTCGCCCTGTTCCTGAGTCTGGTCGTTGAGATCCCTGCCTGCCTGGTCGGACTTCGATTTAGAGTTGCCCATGATGAGGTTGATGCTTGAATTTATTTTCGGGAAGCTATGCGAGTGGAACGACGGAGTGGCGGAAA
>JAMASZ010000046.1 GCA_023301585.1 Alphaproteobacteria bacterium
CAAAATCGCCATCGCCGCTTTTGCTCCCACACCTTGGACGCTAATTAAAAGACGGAACCACGTCTGGTCGCTCGCCGTTAAAAACCCAAATAAATTAAACGCATCTTCACGTATCTGCGTATCAATCAATAACGATAACGGTTCACCAACCCCAGTACATTGCGCCAATGTTTTACTTGAACAATGCACCTGATACCCAACCCCTTGAACATCAAGGATTAAATACCCTTCGCTTACACTGTCTAATATACCTGAAAGTTTTGAAATCATGTTTTCGGTGCCAATAAATAAATGCTTAGCAATGCAGTGCAAACGCCTAAGCCTTGTTGAAGTGATAATGTTTCTTTTAAGAAGATAACAGAAATTAAAAGCGTAATCGTAATTGACGTGATGAAAGTAACAGTCACGCCCAACCCTAATGGTGCCCCCTTACTAAACATCAAAAAGAAACTAGAAACTGCAATGAATGTAAACACACCCGCGAGAATGGTATAGAGTGCACCTGATTGTGTAATATTTTGCTTTTCAAACCCCAAGAGCGGCAACGCCAAAAACACACATAAAGCAATCATTCCGCTTGTTAGATGTAAAAACACAACGCCAGAGACCGCAGAGATTTTATCCGAAGCTATCTTCGTAAAAGTATCTGCCAACCCAAACCCTAATGCAGTTATAAGAGATATGAAAATCCAATTCATCGTGCTGCTCCAATCATTTTTCCGCCCATAAGTGCGTTGCTTTGTGCATGATGCGTATGACAGATAGCCACCGCCAGCGCATCAGCTTCATCTTCACCAATATCACCGCAAGCTGGCAATAAAATCCGTATCATCATTCCAACCTGGTCTTTGCCTGCTTTACCAGCACCAACAACTGATTTTTTAACCAGATTCGCAGGGTACTCCCCAACAACCAAACCATTGCGTGCAGGAACAACAATTCCAACGCCACGTGCGACACCTAATTTAAGCGCCGATGCTGGGTTTTTATTCACAAAGGTTTCTTCAATTGCCGCTTCATCAGGCTGGAACCGCTCAAGGACCGCACTTAAGCCGTGGTCAAGCTCACTTAAACGTTCAGGTAGCGTCTTTGAAGCCGTTGTGCGGACTAAGCCACAAGCTATATAGGATAAACGGTGACCATCGCTTTCAATGATACCCCACCCTGTTTTCTGTAAGCCTGGATCTATTCCTAAGATTCTCATTCAACCATTAAAGCACAAAAGGAGAACATACGATAGTGCTAATCCTATTCCGCTGCCATTAATTTTTCCATGATGTCGTCAGCAATATCCATGTTGGTTGTAACGGTTTGAACATCATCATCATCTTCCAGCGCGTCGATTAACTTCAAAAGCGTCGCCCCATTATCTTCATCAATCGGGCTCATGACATTTGGCTGCCAAATAAGCTCTGCTTTTTCAGCTTCGCCAAATTTAGCTTCCAGCGCATCACGCACATTCCCCAACTCTTCCAATGACGTTGTAATAGCGTGATAAGTATCATCACTTTCACAATTCTCTGCGCCCGCTTCTACAGCAGCTTCAAACATAGTGTCTGCATCGCCCTTAGCAATTGGATATAAAATCTGCCCTACGCGGTCAAACATAAACCCAACAGAGCCAGTCTCTCCCAACGTCCCATTAAACTTACCAAACGCCGTACGCACTTCCGCGAATGTTCTATTACGGTTATCAGTCAGCGCATCTACAATAATAGCAACGCCTGCCGGACCATACCCCTCATAACGCACTTCTTCATAATTGGTTTGGTCTGCACCACCAGCGCCCGTTTCAATCGCTTTCTTAATACGATCATTTGGCATATTTACTGCCTTGGCTTTTTGAATAGCCAAACGAAGCCTTGGATTCATATCTGGATCACCACCACCTAGTTTCGCCGCAACAATAATCTCGCGCCCAACTTTCGTGAAAGCTTTCGCACGCAGTTTATCCTGCTTACCTTTTCTGTGTTGAATATTCGCCCATTTGGAATGACCAGCCATGATAGAAATTTCCTATATATAATAATGAATCAATTTAGATTTAGCATAAACACTAGGGGCACTAAGGAAAAGCTAAAACTCAGGGATACTCTCAGCTAAACGCCCACCAACACGCACAGGAGCAATGTTTATTGCCTTACCTGTCGCGTCATCAGTCTGAACAAGCGTTCCACAAAGTGTCGCCTCTTCTTCGGCTGGTATAAACGGTGCGCGTGGAACAACGCCAATTAAGCGACGTATTGCCGCCTCTTTCTTAACCCCAATCACACTATTATAATCCCCTGTCATGCCAGCGTCCGTTTGAAACGCCGTGCCTTCTGGGAACACCTGACAGTCGGCTGTTGGTATATGAGTATGCGTCCCAACTACAGAAGACACACGACCATCTAAATATTGCGCCATCGCCATTTTCTCTGAGGTTGCCTCTGCATGAAAATCAACAAAAATAGCATCCGCATTATGCCCTAAACGCTTACGCGCCAATATTTCATCGACCGCTTTAAATGGGCAAGCTATAGGTGGCATGAAAACACGCCCCTGAATATGAATGACAACAATCTTTTTACCACCCAAGGTATTGGCTTCTAACATGCCAGCACCTGGGTTTTCATCAATGTAATTATAAGGGCGTAGTAAATTCGGATAACGGTCAATCGACGTGATAATTTCCTTTTGATCCCAAACATGGTCACCGCCAGTGACACAATCAACCCCAAGCTCAAGAAACTCCTTGAAGACCTTTACTGTAACACCACGTCCATGGGACGCATTATCTGCATTCACAATAACAAAATCGGTATCAAGTTTCTCACGTAACTCTGGCAAATGCGCTTTCAACGCTTCACGCCCTGTGCGCCCAACCACATCACCGATAAATAAAATTTTCATCTGATATAACGCCCCTTAGCTAGCTTCATACTTAAAAGGAAGCAAGTCTATCGTAGAAACTTTCCGCAGGCCTTGCTCTTGCTTATCATAAACAATCACATTCGCATCTGGCGCATAATCAGTCATAAACTCGCGACAACGACCACAAGGTGGAATAACTTTATCATCAGTTTTATCTCTATTTCTCACTGCTACAATTGTTATTACAGGATCCCTGTCTATGTCTTCTAACACCTTTCCGATAACAATCGGCTCTGAACAAACGGTCAGGGCTGGATTCTCACTCTCTAGAACAAAGCCACGCTCCATACGCCCCGAACGAAGCCTTACAGCTGACGCAACACCATGCCATTCCCTAGACAGCTCAATACCAAAGGATTGAATTGCATATTTAATCAAATCATGGTCATCACTGTTTAATAAATATTTTTTCATATTAAAACTTTGTTACTTCATGCTGCGTAAGCATAAAATCTAACTTTTGGTCATGTTTCTCCGTAGGAAGACTGAATAACACAGCTTGCTGTGCAAAGGCAACGCCAATATAAGTCACAGAGCCCTTCGCGCGGTAATGCTCCAGCGTTGCATCAAAATATCCACCGCCTTGCCCCATGCGGTTACCTTTACGGTCAAACGCCAGTAACGGCGCCAAAATAACATCTGGCTCTAACGTTTCAGTGCCAACAGGCTCCATCACATCATAAGCCCCTGCCTTCATCTCAACATCAGGGCGCCATTCACGGAACTTAAGAATAAGGCTATCTTTTTCAATCACAGGCAACGCAACCTTAAAGCCACGTTGCACCAATTCATCAAGCAGGAAACGAACATCAAACTCCCGCCCTACTGGCCAATAAGCCGAAATCACTTTATCTGTCGTAAAATCAAAATTAGAAAAGAACGTCTCAATGACATGCTCAAAATCAGCACTATCAACTTCCATTCGCGCCCGATGTAGTCGCGCTTGTTCTCTATAGGTGTTTTTCTGTTCTTGTAATTCAGTCATGCGATTATTCATTTTGTCTCAGGCGCGTAAACGCGCTACGACCTCGTTAATTATGCTTTTTATAGGGACGGCGTAATCTGCTTGCATATATGAGCCTCTCTTTTGGCGGCGTAGAGTGCCTGCACTCCTGAGCCCTTTAAAATAAGCAAGTCGCCGCGGAAGCCGTGCCTCTTTTTCATTATTCATCGTGAAACCCTATAAATAAGGTGGGCTCTACAATAACCAGACCAAGATCTGGACAGAGGCGGATCCCGGATGAAAAAACATCGGTCTCAAGAATATTGAAGGGTCACCTGCCCCGCAGCTAAGTACTTATAACTTATAGCGCGCTAAAAAAACAACAAACTAATTTAATTGACATATCACAAGCTATCTATATACATAAAGCATGGTGAAAAATAGAGCACAACTTATTATTCTAAACGGTACTTCATGCGTAGGAAAATCAAGCGCAGCTGTATACCTTCGTGACAACACGAAAGCAGAATTCGAACACATTGAATGGGACAGCTTCCTAGAAAAACTTCCCGCTGACAGAAAACCAACAGAAGAAGAAAGAAAAGACCTAGTAGGTTTATTCACGCGCCACGCCTGCGAGAAACTCGCAAACGGTCACAGCCTTATACTTGATATAGTCTGCGTTCCCGCTGGAACATTCGAAAGATTAATGAATGATTTCGATGCCTTCGACCCATTGACAGTAAGAATACAAGCAACCCCAGCCACACTAACAGAACGTGAACTGGAACGAGAAGGTAAAGGCTATCTGGGTCAGGCACAGGAACAACATTTTAAAATGCAT
Organism: Alphaproteobacteria bacterium; assembly: GCA_023301585.1. Taxonomy (GTDB): domain Bacteria; phylum Pseudomonadota; class Alphaproteobacteria; order Micavibrionales; family Micavibrionaceae. Next base: position 4,701 of record JAMASZ010000046.1, read on the forward strand.
GATACTGAACAACACCCAGAATATGATTTGGAATTGGATAGCACAAATTTATCGGTAACAGATATTGGACAGACCATCATTCGTCACCTCAACGAAGGGCAACAAGGTCAGCAACAAAGTTGCACACCTTAAATCTTTTGCAAGCGTCCTGCGATGGAATCGATACGAGAAGCCATTTGTTCGATAGAATCGATAATGGCGCCTTCATCTTCTTCAGTCACACGGATACCGTCTAAAGCACCTGCATTACTGTTAGAAGCACCAGCTTTAAGGTCAAATAACTCATCAGCCATGACAAGAGAAGTAAGAACCAATAAATGTGATTCGTTAGAACCTGCACCAGATTGGGCGATAGATCTTAGTTTATCATCAATGTAAGTCGCAAGCTCTTGAACACGCGCTTCTTGACCATCATCACAAGCAATGCCAAACACACGTCCGTGGATATTTATACTAACTTCAGCCATTTGATACTCCCTACCCTTAAATTTATCCTTGTCTCAGGATTTGCTCCACTTTTTCAATCGCGCTATCTAAACGTCCCGCCAATATCTTCGGGTCAATGCCGTTAGAGTTAGACGTTGCCTTTGATGGCGCAGAAAATAATTCGTGTTGAGAGGATTTAGCGGCTTTCACAGTCGCATCTATATTTACTTCCGCAACAGACACCGATGTCTCAAGATTTTCAACAGCACGTCCCAATTGGGTTAAAGAAGTCTGAATAGCAGCAGTCACTAGAATTATCCTCGCTTAAGAATTATTAAAATTGATATATTGAATTATGCTTATTATGCGGTATCACCCCGAATGGTCAAGGCAACCCAAATAGTTTCCCCCAACATTGTCACTTTATTCATAAAACAGTTCTTTTCTTGTCTTTTTCTTAGGATATCTTGCCCTGCACAGCTTGACCTGCGCCCCACCAAGTTGCATTGTACGGGGCATATACATTTACATTATTAAAAAGTAAGGACTAATTTTATATGTCACAGCCAATGGTTTCTCCATCGTCAGAACAAAACCTAAATTTAAAAGATATGGCAAACGCCATTCGTATATTAGCCCTTGATGCCATTAAGGCTGCAAATTCTGGTCATACAGGAATGCCAATGGGAATGGCAGACATTGCTACGGTTCTTTACAGTAAGTTCTTAAACTTCGATCCAAAAACACCACGCTGGTCAAACCGCGATAGATTAATCGTTTCAAACGGTCACGGCTCTATGCTTCCCTACTCTCTTTCTTACTTAACAGGTAACGAGAAAATCACGATTGATGAGATTAAAAACTTCCGTCAACTTGGCTCACACACCCCTGGTCACCCAGAGGTAGACTTCGACGCCGCAATCGAAACAACAACAGGTCCATTAGGACAAGGTATTTCGAACGCCGTTGGTTTTGCCATTGCAGAGCGCACCTTAAATGCCAAGCATAAAGGCGCTATAGACCACTACACATACTGCTTCCTTGGTGATGGCTGTTTAATGGAGGGTGTTTCTCACGAAGCGTCTTCTCTTGCTGGACACTTAAAACTTAATAAACTTATCGCCTTCTATGATGACAACAACGTAACAATCGACGGTACAATCGACCTAGCTTTCACAGAAGATGTTCAAAAACGCTACGAAGCTTATGGCTGGGACGTTCAGGAAATTGACGGGCACGATCATAAAGCAATCGAAGATGCTATTGCGAAGGCTCAAAAATCTGACAAGCCTAGCTTCATCGCTTGTAAAACTAAAATTGGTTACGGTTGCCCAACCTTAGAAAGCCAACCAAAAGCACATGGTGCAATCACTGGCGATGATGAAATCGCGGGTGCAAGAAAGAACCTTAACTGGTCGCACGAACCTTTTGATATTCCAGAAGAAACCATATCTATGTGGCGTTCATTAGGAACAACAGCTCCAAGCAACGCCCCTTCCTTAGATATTGATTTAACAACCCTAGATAAAGTCATTGATGAACTTAAGAAAAGCTTCGATGAAGAAAAACCATCTAAAGCAACCCGTCAAACTTCTGGCGCGTGTTTAGAGAAGATTGTCCCTGCCCTTAACTGCATGGTTGGTGGTTCAGCTGACTTAACTGGTTCGAACAACACCAAAGTTTCCAGCTCAACTGTTTTCGATAAAGACAACTATGACGCGAACTACATTAATTACGGTGTGCGTGAACACGGCATGGCAGCAATCATGAACGGTATGGCGCTTCACGGCGGTATCATTCCTTACGCAGGAACATTCATGCAATTTGCTGATTACTCCCGCCCGTCAATTCGTTTGGCGGCATTAATGGAGCAACGTGTTATCCACGTTCTAACCCACGACTCAATCGGTCTTGGTGAAGATGGTCCAACACACCAGCCTGTTGAACACATGTCTGCCCTACGCGCTATTCCAAACCTATACGTCTACCGCCCATGTGACGGTATCGAGACTGCGGAATGTTGGGAACTTGCTCTAAAAAGCGAAACAGCCCCTTCTGTGCTAGCACTAACACGCCAAGGCGTCCCAACGCTTCGTGACTATGACGCTGTAAACAAATCATCATTGGGCGCTTACATTCTTCAAGAATGTTCTGGCGATGAGCCTGAAGTAACAATCTTCGCTTCTGGTTCTGAAGTTCAATTAGCAATGGAAGCAGCAGAACAGCTTGGCGACGGCGTTCGCGTTGTGTCTGTACCTTGTATGGAGCTTTTCTGGGAACAAGATGGCGACTATATCCAAAGCTTAATCTGCAACAGCTCAATCAAGGTTGGTGTTGAAGCTGGTATCCGTCAAAGCTGGGATAGATTAATCGGTGGGCATGGCTCATTCATCGGAATGGACAGCTTCGGCGCCTCCGCTCCTGCCGAACAACTATTCGAAAAATTCGGCATCACAACAGACGCAATCGTGAGCGCTGTAAAGTCAAAACAAAAATAATGAACTTATTTATGGTTTACATCGGTGGTTACAAGGACAATGCAAACTTAGAACTCCATGACATGCGTTTTGTTATCGGGGAAAAGATTGAAGATTGCTACCCCACTTTAAAAAACCAATGGTGGGGCGATGAAAAGGGGTTTCATATGGATGCTTGGGGTGTTGTTAAAAGCGCCGATGGCTATAACGTCAGTATCAATAACACACCAGCGAAACAATCTGAAAAACTTTGGTTTGTAAATCTGGGTGGTTACGACCCTGAACAATTTACCGAACTTCATAAAAATGTTCTTGTTGTCGCAAATGACCATACCGAAGCAAAGCTACGCGCTAAAGAACAGATTAAAAATTGGACAAAACCTCATAGAGATAAGTGGTTTGAAGTCGAAAAAGTATTGGAACTTACAAATATCGATGATAAATATATTCACTTACATAAAACAGACAAACCCACGGAATTTGAATTCACTTGTGATTATAAAGTAATTCCATACAAATAACTTAAAATACTAAACCTAAGATAGAGGAACACTAAAATGACTGTAAGAATAGCAATTAATGGATTTGGACGTATCGGACGTAATGTCGCGCGCGCTTTATTTGAATCTGGGCGCACCGACGTTGAATTAGTCGCAATCAATGACTTGGCACCGCTTGCCACAAACAAACACCTGCTGAAATACGACTCAGTTCACGGAACTTTTGGTTTTTCTGTTGAGACAGTCGACGAAGACACAATCATCATTGATGGTAAAAACGTTGAAGTCGTTCAAGAACGCGACCCTACACAACTACCATGGGGTAAAATGAATATTGATATCGTGTTTGAATGTACGGGTATCTTCACCTCACATGAGAAAGCTTCCATGCACATTACAGCAGGTGCAAAAAAAGTGCTTATCTCTGCACCAAGTGGCGATGCAGATATTATGTCTGTTTACGGCGTAAACTCTGACAAAATCGAAGCGGACCATCAAATTGTGTCTAACGCTTCTTGTACAACAAACTGTCTTGCGCCAATGGCGAAGGCGTTGAATGACGCTATCGGTATCGAAAGCGGTTTCATGACAACAATCCACTCTTACACTGGTGATCAACGTATCGTTGATACAGCACATGGTGATTTACACCGTGCCCGTGCAGGTGCCATTAACATGATTCCAACATCAACTGGTGCTGCGAAAGCCGTTGGTAAAGTGCTACCAGAACTTGATGGCAAATTGGACGGCGTTTCAATGCGTGTCCCAACACCAAACGTATCCGTAGTTGATTTCAAATTCACAACGTCAAAAGATACAACCGTTGAAGAAGTTAATAACGCTATTTTAGCAGCCGCGGGCGGTGACTTAGAAGGTGTTCTTGGAACTTATGATGAACCATTAGTATCTGGTGACTTCAACCACAACCCACTTTCATCAATCTTCGCGGTTAATGAAACAAAGGTTCTTGGTGGTAATTTGGTTCGTGTAATGAGCTGGTATGACAATGAATGGGGCTTCTCTAATCGTATGTTAGACACAGCAATCACAATGCATTCTGTTGGCTACGGCAAAAAATCCGAAGCTGCTTAATTTTATTTAAAAGAAAGAAAAAACCATGTCTAAATTAAAACCAGGTGTTGTTTGGGGTGATGATTATCAAACCCTTATTGCTGAATGTAAAAAAGGTGGATACGCGCTTCCTGCTGTAAACATCATCGGCACTAACACAATTAATGCCGTGCTAGAAGCAGCTGCCAAAAACAAATCTGACGTTATCGTTCAACTTTCAAATGGTGGCGCGCAATTCTATGCTGGTAAAGGTATGGAAGATGGTTTCCAAGCGAAGGTACTTGGCGCTGTTTCAGCTGCCCAACACGTTCACTTGCTTGCGGAACATTACGGCGTTTGTGTTGTTCTTCACACCGACCACGCGAACAAAAAACTTGTTCCTTGGGTTGATGCAATGATTGATCACGGTGAGCAATATTTCAAAGATAACGGCAAGCCATTATTTACATCACACATGGTTGATTTATCCGAAGAGCCTATCGAAGAAAACTTGGCAGAATCTGCCCGTATCCTTAAACGTATGGTGCCATTAGGCATGAGCATAGAGATTGAATTAGGCGTCACAGGTGGTGAAGAAGACGGCGTGGGTAGTGATGATATCGATAACGATAAACTCTACACACAACCTTCTGAGTGTCTACAAGCATGGGACGTTCTAGCGCCTATCGGTCACTTCTCATTGGCGGCATCTTTCGGTAACGTTCACGGCGTTTACAAACCAGGAAACGTAGAACTTCGCCCAGAAATTTTGAAACACTCTCAGACACTTGTTCAAGAAACACACAGCACAGACGCTAACCCGCTTGATTTGGTTTTCCACGGTGGTTCAGGTTCTGAAAAAGCGAAAATTGAAGAAGCGCTTGGTTATGGTACATTCAAAATGAACATCGATACTGACACGCAATTCGCCTTTGCTGAAAAAATTGGCGAGTACGTGCAGGCACAACCAAAAGCCTTCCAACATCAAATCGACCCAGACGACGGCACACCATACAAAAAGCAGTATGACCCACGCGCATGGTTACGCGAAGGCGAGCAAGGCGTTATCGAGCGTCTAAACGAAGCATTCATTGATCTTAAATCTGCTGGTAAATCTCTTGCTCAAAACAACGAGCAATCTGAAGCTGCTTAATCAAGTATGTTTAAAAACAAAAAACTTATCGTTTTAATAATAACAGCCCTCCTCGGGGCTGTTGGTTTTAAGGTGTCGCAGAACACTGTGGCGGAATTTGTTGATCCTTTTGTTCAATCGGAAACGAAACTAGAAACAAAAGAAACAACAAACCCCACTCCGACTGACACAAAAACAGAAGAACAACCAAACACAACCTCTGCCCCACCTGCGACACAGACTAAAAGCTTTGAAAAAGAAGAACTTGAGCATCAAACAAAGCAAGGTAGCTTTAAACAAGAATTTAACAAAGCTTCCGCCATATCCCCACAACGTCGAGTGCATATCTTAATGGGTGACCGCACCGGTGGCGGTCATATGTTTGGCGCAGGCAAACCGTGCAAGTCCGAATTCCCTTCAGACTGGGACGAAGATAAAATCATCGACACTATCGATTTAATCGCCGCCAACGACAACGCCAATTGGGAACAACAACGCAATGGCTATCACGTGCGTGAACAAATGATTGAAGGAGTCAAGGTGCGCGTTGTTAAAGGACGTAAAAACGAGCAAGTTATCACTGCATACCCCCTAAACATGGGTCGCAACCCCTGCCCCGCCAACGATAATTAATAAATTGTAACTTTTCTTATTC
>JAMASZ010000047.1 GCA_023301585.1 Alphaproteobacteria bacterium
TTACTCTCAACCGACTCATATCGACAAAAAATGGCAGGCGCTATTGCTAATTCCGTCGATAAATACTTCACCAAAGTCCGAAAAAACCAATCTCAATAGATTATTTTCATTTTTTTTGAATTATTTTTGAGACAAAAATGTCACGTTTTCCGCTAAATATATAAATTTAAATAAAAAAATGTTGCAAAAAAGGTGAAAATGTTAAAAAAACTATTACTAATAGAAAAACAGTGTTGTATAAGGAACTTAGTTTTCCCGATGGGGGATACTTAAAAGACAGTTTCCCTGTCACAATACATAACCGATTAAATAAGGTAGAAGGATATTATTATGAAAAAACTATTAACAACTGCACTAGTACTAGGCTCAACTGTAGCGATCGCTGCTTGTTCAACAGGTATCACACCATGTAACGGTGAATTAGACGAATGTACATATGGCGGTCCATACACTGAAGAGCGTACAATTGGTACATCTGGTGCGGCTCCTGTAGTTCGTGCAACTGCTCCAGTACGTAGTGCTGAGCCAGTATTCCAAAGCAGCCAAGTTAAATAAGCTGTTTTAGTTAAAAAATTCAAAAAGGCTGTTTGGTTTTAATCAAACAGCCTTTTTATTTATCTCAACTCAAGTTACACTATCGCCATGACAATTTTATTTCGTTTTCTTATTTTAGTTTCAACCTGCCTAGTCGGCGAAATCTTAGCTGTATTTTCTATACACATGCTAATAGCAGGAGGTGCGATTCCTGAAGGATTAGAAGCTGATAATTTTGGCTCGCCACTCACGTTAAAAACGGTTTATATTTGGATAGCAGCATCATTGATAGGATTAATATCTTTATTTGTAGAGAGCAAAGGAATTAGAATTGCTATAGTAACCATACCATTAATTGCACCGGCGTTATTTGTAATAGCTTTCACATTACTTCAATAAGATTTAAATCGCAGTCTTAATATCAAGAATCATAATTGGGAAACCACGGTGTTCTTGAACAGCGGTTCTAACTTTTTCCCAATCAATTTTATTCGCGTGATTTCCTGCCTTCTTATTAATCAGTTTAATGTCTGCTTTAGAAATCTCATAAGCCGTTAACTCCGCATCTTCCTCAATAAGAACTGATTGATCTTGTGTCGGGGTAACTTCGATATACATCTTGTCTTCAATCCAACCAACTTTAACAGGCTGGTCAACAACCGTTACCTTTGTACCAACTGGCACTTGTGGGAAAAGAGACTTAATGTTTTCTGGATACATACGCATACAACCACTACTCACACGACGACCAACACCGTAAGGCTTGTTTGTCCCATGGATAAGGTATTGCGGCCACCCTAAGTATAGCGCGTGCGTCCCTAATGGATTATCAGGACCAGGAGGTACCACAGCGGGCAAGTTAGGGTCTTCTTCGCGCATACGTTTTGTTGGACGCCATGTTGGACCGTCTTTTTTTCGAACAACTGACGTGCTACCAGTCGGCGTTTGTAAGCCATCACGACCAATACTAATTGGGTATGTAATCGGTGCTTTACCTTTTTCTTTGAAATAATAAAGGCGCATTTCAGATAAGTTTACAACAATACCATCACGCGGCGCTTCAGGAAGAATATGTTGTTTAGGGAGAATAATTTTAGCACCAGCGCCTGGTATCCATGGGTCTAATGTTGGGTTCGCCGCACGCAGTTCAACAAATCCAATTTCATTGTTACGCGCCAAATGAATAAGCGTGTCTTCAAATACAGCATTATGAATGACTGTTTCACCAAAATAATCTTTATTATATTTACTACCCGCATTTGCAGGGGCCACCACCATCAATGTAGCAATAAGTAAAAAACCAATATGTGCTATTAAAACTCTCATAATTTAAGAAACCTTCTGTTTAAAAATTTCATCGACTTTGTCCATAAAACCGTTAGTTGTCAACCATTCTTGGTCTTTCCCGACAAGCAATGCCAAGTCTTTGGTCATAAATCCCTGCTCTACTGTTTCCACACACGCTTGTTCAAGCGTCTTAGCAAACTCGACAACTTCTGGGGTATCATCAAATTTTCCACGATATTGTAACCCTCTCGTCCATGCAAAGATTGAGGCTATCGGATTTGTAGACGTGTCGTTTCCTTTTTGATGTTCACGATAATGGCGCGTAACAGTTCCATGCGCCGCTTCCGCCTCAACGGTCTTACCATCTGGTGTTAGCAAAACAGAAGTCATTAACCCTAAAGAACCAAACCCTTGAGCAACAATATCCGACTGCACATCTCCATCATAATTCTTACAGGCCCAAACAAAGCCTCCCTTGGACTTAATCGCAAATGCCACCATGTCATCAATCAAACGGTGTTCATACCACATATCATTTTGTTCAAATTGTTCCTTAAACTCTGAGTCATATACGCTCTGGAATATTTCCATGAACTTTCCATCATATTGTTTCAGGATAGTATTTTTTGTCGAAAGATAGACTGGATAATTACGTTGAAGCCCATAATTGAAGCAAGCACGTGCAAACCCTTTTATGGACTCATCGACATTATACATGCCCATCGCGACGCCAGGGCTATCAAATTCGAAGACATCCCAGCTTTGCGCTTCACTACCATCGCTCGGCTCAAACACCATCTTTAATTTACCAGCGCTAGAAATCTTCATATCCGTCGCTTTATACTGATCCCCAAAGGCATGACGTCCAATCACCATAGGCTCTTCCCAACCTGGTACATACTTAGGGACATTCTTGGTTACAATAGGCTCACGGAAGACTGTACCTCCCAATATGTTACGTATCGTACCGTTGGGAGAACGCCACATTTTCTTTAAACCAAACTCTTCAACACGCCCTTCATCAGGGGTAATTGTCGCGCACTTGATACCAACACCATGTTCTTTAATTGCATTGGCAGAATCTATTGTGATTTGGTCATCTGTCGCATCACGGCTTTGAATTGAAAGATCATAATATTTAAGATCTATGTCCAAATAAGGCTCAATAAAGCGCTCCTTAATCTTAGCCCATATAATACGTGTCATTTCATCGCCATCAATTTCAACAACGGGATTTTTAACCTTAATTTTTTGCATCTCAAAAAGCTCCTATAATATGAGAACGAATACAAACCTTATTCGAGCTCTATTATAGGCAAAGTTACATATATTTCTATACGTTTGTTAAAATCAGGACATCACTATTGACATATTAAATAAGTCATTTATAAACAATGCAATATTATACGTAAAAAGGAGAAAATTATGATTCGTTCAAGAACAACTGACATAACCGGCAATGAAGCAGACTTACCTGATTCATCCAGAGCTTTGCAGGAAGCTATGATTAGAGCTGCCTCAGGGTCAGTCATTCCAACTGACGAACGTGACACGCGTGACTTAACTGATAGCGGTATCAAGCTAGCTGGTGCTAAACTGGCGCTCTAAACTATCTATTACCGTCAGCCGATTTTGAAGATTTTTTGGCTGACTGTAACATCTCTATTTTACCCTTTACCTGACGCGCAAAGGCTTCAATTTTTTCACTTCGTGCAATTTCAATAAGAGTATGTTGAGCGCCTGGTGATGTTGCCACAAATAAATACCTATCCGCAGATAATTTACGCTTTTCTATTGTTATAAAAGGCGTCTTCCCTGCTTCTTCACGAAATGAGATGTAGTATTTCCCGTTAATTTCCGAGAAAGAAAAGTCACGAAACAGTCCTTCATAGACATATTGACTGTATATTTGAAAAATAATACCGAACTCTTTGTGGGTATATCCAATCTTGCCAGATGGTGTTTTTACATTCATAAATACCATTATACCTCATTTTTGACTGGAAACTGACATATTTTTGGCTACACTAGCCGAAGATTCAAAAACACGAAATTATAAAGGTTAAAACTATGTCCGATATCTTCCGCGAAGTTGACGAAGCACTGCAACAAGAAAAGGTTGCACGCCTCTGGAAAGAATATGCACCAACCATCATTGCGGCTGCCATTATTTTAATCGCGACTGTGGCTATTACGACAGGTTATAAAAGTTGGAACCAAAAACGTAATGCAGAAGAAACTGCACGCTTGGTAGAAGCTGTAAATTCCAAATCATTAGTACAAAATGTTTCAAATTTTTCTGGAGATACCAGAAAAAACCATGCGACCTTTGGTCAATTAATCATGGCGAATAAGCATATTGAAGATAAAGAATTTGAATCCGCAACTAAACTCTACACAGAAATTGCGCAGAATAAAAAAGCGCCTAAAGACATTAAAAACCTTGCGCGCATTTTAACCGTCCAAGCCAATGCTCACTTAGCAACTGATAAACAGCTTTCATCAGAAAAACAATTAGCGTTATTGGCGCCTGTTTTAAAAGACAAGAAAGATCCATGGATATGGCATGCCCGTATTGAAGCAGCCGCTATTCATGCTGATGTTGATAAGGATTATGCTTCTGCTATCACACTTTTAAATGAATTTGAGGACGTGAAATATATTCCCCTTTCTTTAAAAAATCGTGCAAAGGCACTTGCTCACATATATCAAATCAAAGCCGCAACTGCTGAACCAGCTGTTAAAAAGGAAACAAAATAATGAAGAAATTTATCCTTCTTAATATCTTTGTTTC
>JAMASZ010000048.1 GCA_023301585.1 Alphaproteobacteria bacterium
TCACTGAGACGGTTGAACCCTTCTCCGTTCCTGTTTTACATTAACTTCAAGGAATTTAGCCTTGTAGGTTCAAGCCCAGAAATATTGGTACGTCTGCGCGATAACATTGTGACCATTCGCCCAATCGCTGGCACGCGTAAACGCGGTAAAGATGCGCAAGAAGATTTAGCGCTTACGGAAGAATTACTCGCAGACCCTAAAGAACGTGCAGAGCATTTAATGTTGTTGGATTTGGGACGTAATGATATTGGACGTGTTGCCAAAACTGGTAGCGTCAAAGTCACAGAAGAATTCAAGGTCGAGTATTATTCTCACGTCATGCACATTGTGTCTAATGTGATTGGAACGCTCAAGAAAAGCATGGACGCACTAGACGCTCTATTCTCTGGATTTCCAGCAGGTACGGTTAGTGGTGCACCAAAGATACGCGCCATGGAAATTATTGATGAGTTAGAAACAACACGCCGTGGAACCTATGGTGGTTGCGTTGGCTATTTCAACGGTAACGGTGAAATTGATACTTGCATCGCATTACGCACAGCGCTTGTTAAAGACGGTAAAGTTTACGTGCAAGCTGGTGGTGGTGTGGTCGCAGATAGTGATCCAGAATTTGAATATCAAGAAAGCTGCAACAAAGCCCGCGCGGTTATTCAGGCCGCAGAAGATTCGATTCAACTCGCTCAATCACGACAGAAGGCGAACGCGGCTTGTTAAAGTTGCCGTTCTTCCCAACACTTTTTTGATTAACCGTTCTCTCATTTTCTGATGAAACCGTATTATCCATGATTTTAACAGGAATAACCTCCCCCACAACTTTTGGAGTAACCATTACTGGCTCTGAAGTTTCCACGATGACAGGAACAGGTTCAAGCGATACAGCCTGAGGTGACACTTGCTGAACAACAGGTTGTGGTGTTTCAACAATGATTGTTTCTTGGCGCTGAGGCGCTGGTTTGGGCGTACTCACCTTTGCGCTCACTGGCACTTTAGAACGTATAGCCATTAGATTACTAATTGGTACTAAATCAATTCCCTTTTTCTCGAGGGTCGGTATCCATGCTTCAAGTTCTTTTAATGTCACCGCCTTGGGGTGACCAATAGCGATTGCCGTGCCGTTTTTCAAAGCCTTGTCTTCTAATTTAGCTAATGCCTTACGCACGTAAGCAGGACTTTCCTCATGGTCTAAAAACACATCACGTTGTGCTGATGGCACACCATAAGTAGATGCCACATTGGAAGCCACGGAAGTATGAATAGTTTTGGAGTCGAGGAAGAATAAATTACGTCGTTTAAGTTCTGCCATAAACACGCCCATTGCTTGTTTATCTTGGGTTAGCTTACTGCCCATATGGTTGTTCATACCAACATAACCATCAAAACTACTCGCTATTTTGTTAAATTCGCGGTTAAACTCTTCCTTATTCATCGAACTGCGCAGCGCCATAGGTCCAAGATTTACATCACTACTCATAGCTTCCATCGGAATATGTACGATTGCCTCATGCCCTTTTGAGCGGGCAGTAGCAGATAATTCACGTACTTTGTCCGCATAAGGTAAAAACGCTAGCGTTACTTCGGAAGGTAGACTGTTAATTGCGCGACGGCTTTGGGTTAAATTCATCCCAACATCATCAATCACAATACCAATTTTTGCACGACCACTATTCGAGCGTATAGACTTCTGAGCGGTCTTTTTAGGCTCATCTGCCTTATAAAAATTAGCCCCTCTAGGCGCGCCTGCAGGCACCACAGGTTTTGCTGTTGGAACGAGCATATCTGCTAATACTTCAACATCCTCAGAAGGCATATCCATTACGGTTTCACTATCTTCCGCTGGCGCTTCTATATTTTCAACAACGTCCTTTAATTCAGCGGGCAGTGGTATTTTAAATTCTTTTGTTACGGAGAGTTCATCAAGTAGCAAAGACTTTTGAATTGCACTTTCAGCATCATTCTGAAGATTTTCAAGCCCATCAACTTCTTGAACTTGCGTCGTCGAGGCTACACCTTGCATGTCCATGTATTCTAATGTGCCGTTTTCATTCACACGCCCCTCAAGCACGCGTCCATCAGGGGTGATTTCTATAACAGAGGTGTTTTGCTCCACCTCCTCTATTGGTTCCTCGAAATACTCAGACCCATCATCAGGATAGACAACTTCAGGAGGTAATAAAGCATTCAGCCTGCTTTGCTCTTCTTCCTTCTCAGCGTAATAGTCGCTTTTAATCTTATTCAGATAAGAGCGCTCTCCCCCAAAAATGAATTGATCGAAGACAAACATCAACACCAAAGCGATGGCGATGAATTTTAAATATGGGTTTAATGATAGAAGTTTAAAGAATCTCATTTGCAAATGCTAGCAACCCCCTTGCCTTTCGTCTAGTGTCAGGGCATAACATTTACCCATGATTTTATTTATTGATAACTATGACAGCTTTACCTACAACCTAGTTCAATATCTGGGAGACCTTGGTGCGGAAACACAAGTACATAGAAATGATAAAATTACGGTTGAAGAAGTTTTTGACCTAAAGCCCAAAGGAATCATTATTTCCCCAGGACCAGGCACACCTGACCAATCTGGTATTTGTTTAGACATTATCAAGCAAAGTGCTGAAAAAGAATTACCGCTGTTAGGCGTCTGTTTAGGACACCAAGCGATTGGACAGGTATTTGGTGGTAAAGTTATTCGTGCCCCAAAACCAGTTCATGGAAAAACATCGGACATTATTCATGAGGGCAAAAGCGTCTTTAAAGACTTACCATCACCATTTTTAGCAACGCGCTATCACTCTTTAATAATCGAAAAAGAGAGTCTCCCTAAGTGTTTAGAAATTACATCTAGCACCGCAGACGATATTATTATGGGTGTTCAGCACAAGCAAAAACCAATTCATGGAGTGCAATTTCACCCAGAAAGCATTGCGACTGACCATGGACACCAAATTTTAAAAAACTTTTTAGACATTATTTAGTATGAGCAATTTTCAAGATAACCTTAATAAAA